>JAJZEJ010000829.1 GCA_021828635.1 Chloroflexota bacterium | reverse complement strand
CGACGAGGATGCATGGCCGCTGGCACGTGCCATCCCAACACGTTACTATCTGCACAGTAACGGGAAGGCTAACACGTTGTATGGGGATGGCGGACTCAGCGTCGAAATTTCTGACAGTGAAACGTCCGATCACTATGCTTATGATCCGGCACATCCCGTCATCACACACGGCGGTGCTTTGCTCATGTCGCCAGAGTATCCGGCCGGACCGCGTGACCAACGGGCCGCCGAGAGCCGTGAAGATGTACTTGTGTATAGCACACCGCCTCTGGAGCAAGATATTGAAGTCACCGGCCCCATCACGGCCCACTTGTGGGCGATTTCAAGTGCGCCTGATACCGATTTTGTGGCCCGTTTAGTCGATGTGCATCCTGATGGCTACGCCCAAAATCTGACGGATGGCATTATTCGCGCTCGCTACCGCAATTTTTCGCATGGCGAAACCCCTTCACTCATCACACCAGGGCAAGCATATGAATACGAGATCGACCTTTGGGCCACCAGTAACCTGTTCAAAGCCGGACACCGTATTCGTCTGGATGTGACTAGCAGCAATTTCCCGCGCTGGGACCGCAATCCCAATACCGGTCGCACCTTTGGCAGCGATGATGAGCTACTCGTAGCGCAGCAGAGCATTTTGCATGATAGAGAGCATCCTTCATATGTGGTGCTACCGGTGATACCCTGACCTATAAATACATACGAATGCCGTGGTAGGAACTGTTCACTGCTACAGGCGTTGTCGAATGTGTAATAATAGAATGTGGATGCTCTTCTATGAGCATTCACGCGAACACTCCGTGTTCTTTTCTACTTATTTGCCAAAGGAAATGTCATGTTATCGAAAAAAGTTACTACACATGAGCATCATCAGAACAAAGAGACCGATTTGACACCTACCTATGGAGCGCGACTCTTAAACGAGAGTGTTCCACGCTATGCATTGCCGGAGCATGAAATGTTGCCCCGTACAGCATATACTCTCATTCATGATGAGCTTATGCTTGATGGCAATTCCCGTTTGAACCTTGCCACGTTTGTTACGACGTGGATGGAGCCAGAAGCACGGCAACTAATGGTGGATACATTCGACAAGAATATGATTGATAAAGATGAGTATCCACAAACCGCCGAAATCGAAAAACGTTGTGTCAATATTATCGCACGCTTGTGGAACGCTCATGAAGAGCAAGATGCTATTGGTACCTCGACAATTGGGTCGAGTGAGGCCGCGATGTTATGCGGCATGGCGTTAAAATGGCGTTGGAGAGCGCGTATGAAAGCCGCAGGAAGGCCAACGGATAAACCAAATCTTGTGATGGGTATCAACGTCCAGGTATGCTGGGAGAAGTTTGCGCGTTACTGGGAAGTTGAGCCGCGCTATGTACCTGTGGAACAAGACCGTTATCATCTTACAGCAGAAGAGGTTATCAAGTATTGTGATGAGAACACCATTGGCGTGATTACAGTTCTTGGAAGTACCTTTGATGGCAGCTATGAACCAATTCAAGAAATTAGTGCAGCTCTCGATCAGCTACAGGCTGAGAAGGGACTGGATATTCCTATTCATGTTGATGCTGCTAGTGGTGGCTTTGTTGCTCCGTTTATTCAACCGGATTTAGCATGGGATTTTCGTATCCATCGTGTGGTGTCAATTAATGCATCTGGTCATAAGTATGGGCTTGTTTATCCTGGCGTAGGGTGGGCAATCTGGCGCGACCAGCAAGTTTTACCGGAAGAGTTAGTTTTTAAGGTGAATTATCTTGGTGGCGAGATGCCGACATTTACGCTGAATTTCTCGCGTCCAGGCAACCAGATTGTAGCACAATACTATAATTTCCTCCGTCTAGGGCGAGAGGGATATACACGTGTTCAACAAGCGTGCCATGCTACGGCTATGTACTTATCCAGCGAAATTGCGCAGATGGGTCCATTTGAGTTGCTTTCAGATGGTAGCGAACTTCCTGTTTTTGCATGGAAGCTGAAGGAGGAGACAAACTTTACCTTGTTTGATATGTCTGATAGGCTCCGCTACAATGGTTGGTTGGTACCAGCCTACACGATGCCCAGGAACTGTGAGAATCTTGTAGTACAGCGTATTGTAGTAAGAGAAGGTTTTAGCCGTGATATGGCAAATATCCTGCTACAAGATATACATACTGCATTACACTACTTTGCATCACAACCTAAGCATGCTAAAAAAGAGCAAGGTTCACATTTCGCGCACCTCTAACTAATAAGTAGAGGAAAAAGCATGAGCCAACGTGCGTTGGCCCATGCGTTCGATATAAACAACAGGTTCGGCTGTGATGCATCGATCTCTATAGACTACTCATGCCTTTGACGCATCTTGTATGGCTACTTTTTCTCGCATGTTGGGATAGAGCGTCAGTACCAAATCGACCAACGTGATAAGGCTGATGACCAGCACGGCACCCGCGACATAGGCTAGACTAATGATCTGCGTATGCAGAAGGTAGGGGGCGTAACTCAGGAGCGAACATATCTGCTCAATGATAGCGATATAGAAGTAGCGCGGGAAGTAGAAGGCGTAGATGATTGAGATGACATCAGCTAGGTAAAAGTATCGCTCGTGCATCTCTGGCAACAAGAATGGCACCCATAAAGCGAAAACGAGCGTGGTCTTGAGAATTGTAGCAGGAGTAAGCTTCTGTTTGCTTTTGAGTGTCAGAATGCCAATCAGTAAGACGAATAGGCCAGCCAGCAGGATGCCGACCCATTTCCAGTATCCCGCCGCGTTTGTCGGCAACCACTGATAAAACGAAGGTGCATTCAAAGTGAGTGACGAAGACGTAAAGTTTCCGCCGCCAAAGCCTCGGCCATTGAAGTGTCCAGGCCCACCGTTAAAGCGCCCTGTTCCGTTGCCGTTGAATGGCCGTGTCCCTGTCCCACTACCGTTGAATCCACTACCAGTAAAGCGTCCTGTGCTACCGCCGTTGGTACCACCCTGAACCACGCCGCCAGTAGTGATCTGTCCAGGATAGATGCTTAGCACACTCTCTATGCTGCGACCGGCTGCGAGCGTTGGTACGAGCAAGAGGGCGAAAACGAGCGGAATCAGGATCAGGTATTGCCACGGCAACTTGCGCTTGAGTAGTAGCACGAACAGCAGTGGCGCGAAGAAGATGGCTTGTAGCTTGAATGCAATAGCCAGACCGAAGAAAATGCAGGCCCATAGTGGACGATCTGTTAACAGAAAGTAGAGGCTGCCCAGGCAAAAAGCCGTGTAGATGGCGTCACACTGACCCCAGGCGGCGCTATTAATGAAAATGGTCGGCGCGAAAACGACGACCAATGCACCTATAATGGCGGCATAAGCACGTTTATATTTCAGACTAATAATCAGGTAGGTGAAAATGCCCAGCACACCATCGAAAATGACGGCGATACTTTTGAGCGCGTCAATCTTAGGAATGGGCAAGTATGTGGTCAAAGCAATCAAGTAGAGATATGGCGGGTTATAATTAGCAAAATTGTATTTGAACGCAGCAAAGCCACCATGCGTCTGAATAAAGTCATACCATTGACTGACAAAACCGGTATAATCGCTGGTCGTGATGGGGTAAAGCGAGATACGTAATGCCATAGCTAGCAAAAACAGCAGGCCAAAGCCCACATAAGCCAGCGTGTGTCTATCAAATGCCAAAGCTTTTTTGCTCATGAGCATGGATATTTCTCCGTGTTTGTAGGATACGTTGTTTGAATGTTTCTCTTAGTTTTATACAGGATAGCGGAGAAGAATGCTATATAGGACTTGTAAAATTTTCGTAACAACATCGACAAAGAGGCAATTGTCCTAGCTCTTGAGAATACGATAAATCTATTTCAATAAAAGCCAATCTATACTATATTACGATAGTGTTATTTTATCACAAATCAAGCTCTAACGTTATTTTAGTGGAGTGAAAAAGGAGTTGGCTAAGTGGATACTGGCGAACAAGTCATTGCCTATCTTGAGGAAGTAGCAACCGTACTATGTGATCTGCATGTCGATGTGCCATTTCATATGCTCATTATGGGTGGTGCATATATGTTGCTTCAGAAGCAGCGCCGTTCCACCAAAGATATTGACTTCGCTCTCATTGTCCCTCCTCCGAGCAAAGTAGAATCGAACAAACCGTTTCATACTCGTGTGTTGCAGACCGAACTTTCCAGGAGAGCCGGTTCCGTGCCTTTTACGACGGAGTTTAAGCAGGCTGTTGAGATTATTGCTCGACGCCATCGCTTGCCACCGGATTGGCTCAATGATGAGGCTGCAACCTATTATTATGATGATGCTCCAGATGCTGAAATGCTGTTCTGGCGCTCATTTGATAATATTCTCTATGTCTATCTACCGACATCTGAGTATATATTTGCCACGAAAATTATGGCCTATCGCCCGAAAGACGCAAAGGATATTCAACGCCTTACGCAAATTTTGAATATTCATACACAGAGGCAGGCACAGACGATTGTCGATAAGTTTTTGCTAGCTGATGCACAGGAATTTTGGGAAGTAGAGAAAAAACTGCAAGAACTATTCCCATAAGTACATGTACTTGCTTGTGGTATAATATCGTTGAAAGGTGGGCAAGTACGAATGATCGTGTACCAAGAACAAGCGGTAATGGCCGACTATGCTGATGCTATACGTTCCGAAGGGGTGTCACTGCAAACATTTCGGCGCTCATTTGAGCAGGTTTGTGCAGGTGAAGAACCATGGCTACCGTTGGGCAACTTTATGCACCAGTTTTTTGGCTGCTATAAACATCTTCGCCCCGCATTAGTACAAGAGGCCATTGAGGTGCCGGAGCATTGCACTCCTGAGCAATTTCAATGGGCTGTTTTTTGTGCTGCCTCTGTGGATTATCTGTGCCATAAGTACGATGTTCCTTGTCCAGCCTGGGCGCTCATCCCCCAGTATTCTTTAGAAGAACCCTGGTATTACGCTATTGGCGCGGATCTTCCACATGTGCAGGAAAAATTGCGTCAGACTACACCAGAAGAGTTTACTAGACGCAACATTTTTTGTGGCAACCGCGTTTTTCATAATAAATACGAGCATGAAGAGCGTCGAGGATGCCGCAAAACAGCATAACCAGGAAATGTAATACCCATGCTATGTGTCCCAGATTTTATAGAATGGGTAATGTTAACCAGAAAGTCGAACCTTCACCGATTTTGCTTTGCAGACCGATCTGTCCCTCGTGTAGCTGAACTATCTGGCGACAGACATGCAAGCCCAGCCCTAGACCATCACCGGAGGAATGTTTGGCGGCAATGCTCTCCACACGATAAAAACGTTCCCAGATACGCTCTTGCTCAGATGGTGGAATGCCCGGTCCCTGGTCAATCACCGACACACGCGCTCCCTGCCCACTTTGTTCAAGTTGCACTATCACAGAACAATTCTTCGCGGAGTACTTGAGCGCGTTGGTGAGTAAGTTCGTGATGACCTGTCGAATGCGATCTCTGTCAATGCAGACCAGTAGCGGCTGAACACATGCCGTTTGCAGCACAATCTGCCGCTCTGGTGCGATCAGGTGTTGATCTTCCACGGTTTGTTGGACGAGGAGCAGCAAGTCGGTCGAGGCGCAGCTAAGCACCAGGCGACCGCTTTGCAAACGCGCTGTATCGAGTAGATCATTAACCATGCGCTCCTGCACTTTGATCATGCGTTCCGCACGTTCTAACAAATCACTATAGATGTTCAAATCCGGCTGAAACGGCTGTAAAGCTTCCGCCTCATTGGCGGTCAGTCGTGTCAACCCACGTTGCGTTAACTGGACGCTGCCTTTCACGACAGTGAGTGGCGTGCGTAGCTCGTGACCAGCCATGCCGAGAAACTCGTCCATGCGGCGATTGATTTCGCGCAACGCCATTTCGCGGGCCTCGCTAGCGGCCTGCTCAGCCAATGCCTGCTCACGTTCCTGTATCAGCTCGGCGGCAAGTGAAAGCGCCAGCACATTGGACTGGCGGCGAGCCTGCTCCAACCGGCTAGCTCCTATGCTGATCATCCCACCCAGACTAAGAAAGAGGAACGCACTAAACAGATGTGGTGGTGCCAGATCAATCGAGAGG
>JAJZEJ010000570.1 GCA_021828635.1 Chloroflexota bacterium | reverse complement strand
TTGAGACCTTGTGCTTGTGCCAGATCGCGCATCGGCTGCTCCATCAGCGTATGCTCCCATTCCAGCGTCATGAGTTGTTCACGGGCCGCCTCTAATGCTGCTTGTGTGCGGGCTGCATCCATACCTTTTTGAATGAGCAGAGCGGTATCATAGCTGATCTCACGCTCATAGAAGAATGAAACGACATGCGCAGCCTCGCCAAGCGTCTTGAGTCTCTCATGTTCCAGATGTAGCACACGCCCCGTGTATTCAATATCCAACGGGCGCTGCACACTATCGGGTAAGCCGCTCTCGCTCTCTGCTCGTTCCAGGTAGGGTAGGGTGCGTCGTACTAACTCATCCAACGGTAACTGGCGAATGTAGTAGCCGTTCATCCATAGGAGTTTGTCAGGATCGTAGATGCCCGATGCCACGCCGACGCGCTCAAGTGTGAATGCCTGAACCAGTTCCTCACATGTGAAAATCTCGGTCTTGTCATCATAGGACCAGCCGAGCAGAGCCATAAAGTTGAAGACGGCCTCCGGCAGATAGCCTTCGCGCTTGAAGTCTGACCAGGAAGGTGCATTGCGCCGCTTGCTCAGTTTTCTTTTGTCCTTGCCCAGGATATTTGGCACATGATAGAGCTTGGGATGCTCCCAGCTCAATGCCGCATAGATGCGCACATGCAGAGGGGCGCTGGAAATCCACTCTTCACCGCGCAAAACATGCGTAATCTCCATCAAGTGGTCGTCGATTGTCGCGGCCAGATGATAGGGAGCCAGCCCATTCGACTTGAGAATAATCATATCGTCCAGGTTGCTGTTCTTGAAGACCATATCGCCATGCAGTTCGTCATGCACGACCGTTTCTCCGTCGTCTGGCATAGCGAAGCGCACCACAAACGAATGCCCACTGGCCGCGAGTTCAGCCTTCTCTGTCTCGCTCAAGTAGCGGCAGTGGCGATCATAGCGCGGCGGTAACTTCTTCGCTTCTTGCTCTTTGCGCACCGCCTCTAAACGCTCCGGCGTGCAATAGCAGCGATAGGCGTGGCCGGACTCGATCAGCTGATTGGCATAAAATTGGTAGAGTGCCTTGCGTTGTGTCTGATAGTAGGGACCATAGGAGCCGCCGATGACTGGACCCTCATCATAGTCCATACCCAGCCATTGCAGCCCCTGAACGAGATCGTCAACCGCACCTTCAACTGTGCGCGTGGTATCTGTATCTTCGATGCGCAGGATAAATTGACCTCCGCTATGACGGGCATAGAGCCAGCTAAAAAGCGCGGTACGAAAACCGCCAATATGCTGAAAACCGGTTGGACTGGGAGCAAAACGCAGGCGTGGTGTCTTCACAGGTCTGGCCTCCTGCTGCTCCTGTGTGCGATTGTCGATCTGAGTCATAAGAAAAAATCACTCCACCTTCCAAAATGTGCAATTTGTACCGGTCTATTGTACCATAGAGTACCGGCACGTGAATAGCGTGGTATGCTGTTGTGGTAACGATCTTCAATGGTAAAAAGGATAATCCATGCCAGACGATATACATTCGATTATCGAGCAGCTACTACCAGCTACTACCACGCTCTTAGATGACGCAATTCATATTGCTGGACATGCTGTTGCTGATCTGGCGCAACAGTATGGTACGCCCTTATATATTTTTGATCGCGCCACAATCATTCAGGCTTGCGCACGCTATAAGCAAGCCTTTCAGCTAGCCTATCACGCCTCGTCTGTGCGCCTGCTCTATGCCGCCAAAGCCTACCTCTCGCCCCTGCTTGCGCGTCTGCTGGCTGAGCAAGGGATGGGTCTGGATGCTGTCTCTGGCGGCGAATTGCTGGTGGCACAACGTGCTGGTTTCCCGATGGAGCGCGTCTCATTTCATGGCAATAACAAGGCTGAAGATGAGTTACGGTTGGCTGTAAGGTTGGGCGTGGGGCATATCGTGTTAGATAACTGGGCTGAATTGGAGCGTCTGACCCATATTGTGCGTGAAAGCGCGGTTCGTCCCTCGGTTTTGTTGCGCGTGGCACCCGATGTGGAGACGGACACGCATCGCTATCTGCAAACCGGTCATGCCGCCGCTAAATTTGGTTTTCCGCTCAGCAACGATGAAGCTTATGCAGCCATTCTACGTATTCTCGCCGAGAATGTGCTGTCATTAGATGGCTTACATGCGCATAGCGGCACCATGTTACGCGAGACGCGACCTTATGAGGAGACGTTGCAGCGACTGCTGACGTTGGCACAGCATGTCTACCACGAAACTGGTTGGTGGCCACGCGAGATCAGCCCTGGTGGTGGTTGGGCGATTGCGACCGCCGATACGCTTGAAGCGCCGCCTATCACGCTATTGGCCCAGGCACTCGATACTACCATGCGACAGGCGTTATCAGCATTTCCTGTATCGCTACCCGCACCAACGCTAATAATTGAGCCGGGGCGCTCAATTATTGCGCGTGCAGGTGTTGCTGTCTATCGCGTTGGAGCGCGTAAAGTGACGCCAGGAGGTGTCACCTACCTCTTCGTGGATGGCGGCATGGCTGATAACATTCGTCCCGCGCTCTACGGGGCGCACTACACGGCTCTGGCGGCTACCCACGCCGATGCTCCTGCCGAAGAGACTGTGTGTGTCGCCGGACGCTATTGTGAGTCGGGCGATGTGCTGGTTGAGAGTGTAGCCTTGCCAATCATGTACGAGGACGAACTATTGCTGCTCCCTACGGCTGGCGCGTACTGCCTGCCATTGGCGAGCAACTATAACCTTGTACCCCGTCCAGCCGTAATATTGGTAGATTACTCGCAGATTGCCCTGATGGAGCGCCGTGAAACGTATGATGATCTGCTGGCTCGTTACCCTGTATGACAAAATCAGGCAGAATACGTCTTACTCTTATGTAGACATAAAAGTGTGCCGCTAGAGAAGTCAAGCTTTGGTGGGATAACGCAAAGATATGAAAAAGTGGTTTCAGAACCTGAATGCAAAGAATACTGAGATGGTCGATGAGCATAGCCAGCCAACGGAGCCGTTGCCACCGCTCGATCCATTAGCATCGCTTGTGCTACCCGCGACACCGCTTTATCCGGTCTCACCGAGTGGCGTAGATGTGATTGCCAATACGCCAACTTTGCCCACAGGGCAACCCGCCGTACCTGTTGCAGTGCCTCCTGATCCTTATGATGCAACATCGGCGAATCCAAGCGGAGCGCAATGGCAACCCTATCAGCCAAATGCTCCATCATCGTCTTATGCAGCACCTGCACAAGCTTATCCTTATCTGCCTGTAGCACCGCAGCAAATGTCACAACCACAAGAACCGACATGGTTGCAACCAAAAGTTGGGCAACAATTGACGCCCGTAGTAAGCGGCATCAGTGGCATCAGTGGTATCAGTGGCATCAGCCGCACTCTACCTGTACCCTTGCTGGTGGGACTCTGTTTTGTCGCCATTCAACTCATTCTGGTGGCACGGCTGGTTGTCTTGTTTGTCCCAAATGGAGCAATGTATACGTGGTCGGCAACGATTATTGCCCTCGGTGATTTGTGCGCGGAACCGTTCTTCGTACTGATACAGCAAGCAATGCTACCCAACCCGGTCAATACAGCCGTGGCGACGTTACTGGCAATTTTCGCCTATGGCATCATTTCGCGTATGCTGGTTCGTTTGCTAAGGTTGCTCTTGCGTCGCGGAACGCAGACCGTGTAGCGGGCAAGTGCGGGAATAGTGGACGGCGAGCTTGGAAAGGACAGCTAGTCTTTGTCTTTCCCAAACTCGTCGAGTACATCCAGGCTATTGATGAAGTCGCGGTATGCATCCAGATTATCCAGGTCTTCCTGCTTGATTTCAGACCTATCAGCTCTGGAACGCGAAGTTTGTGATTCTTCGGTTGATTCGATGGTAACGCCGGCGCGGTCCAGCACACTATCCTCCACATAAATCGGAGCTTTAGCGCGTACTGCGAGTGCAATGGCATCACTGGGACGTGAATCAATCTCGACATGCCGCCCTGACACATCCAGCACGATGCGTGCATGGAAAATCTCTTCGATCAGGTCGGATATCACAATGCTCTCGATGTTTGCCCCAAGTTCCGTAATCACGTTTTTCAGCAGATCATGGGTGAGTGGTCGGGGGGAAGTCGTTCCTTGAAGTTCGACGGCAATCGCATATGCCTCTCCCTGCGCTATCCAAATAAAGAGATAGCGTTCTTGCTTTGTAGCTTTCAAGATGACCACTCGCTGCTGCGTAGCCAGATTGATTCGCACGCTTTCAACTGTCATCTCAACCATGTCGTTCTGACTCTCTCTCTTTCATGGTCCATGTCCGTCGAAAATCCGACGCCCCTATTGTACACCTATCTGAACGTGGGTCGCAATAAGCGATGCTCTCCCCTTGCCCAAATGCAATTTTCTCTCTTCTCTCTCACGTTTCAGCCCCCCGCACCGTTGTTCTGAATCGAGTATAGCAAAACATGTCCAGTATTCCAAGTGCCTGAACGAGCAAACATCAAAAATCCAACAGAACTCGCTTATGAGAAAAAATATTCCGAAACTTCGTTCAAGAAAAGACTTGTATTGTGCGAGCGTGTATGATATTATATCTTTGAATAGCCGTTCTAAAGTGGGTGGGGATCTTTGCGTACCCCTGCTCAGAAAGGCAGGAGAAAAACAATGTCATCCGAGCAAGCCAGCGATATACAACGCCGCATGTACAACTTCATAGTTGACTACATTGATCAGGAAGCGATGCCGCCGACAAACCGCGAAATTGGTCGCGCCCTGAATATTGCCAGCACGGGGCATGTCGATTATCATCTGACGATGCTGGAGAAAAAGGGTTGGATTACTCGTCAGTCAAAAAAGAGCCGTGGCATCAAACTGACCAGACAGGCTCAGGCACAAACTCATGGTATTCGCATCATGGGTGCTATCGCCGCCGGTCAGCCAATTGATATTTACACGGAGCAAGAGCAGACACTGGATGTCGGGCGCAATGTGACCGATAGCGAGGATGCCTACGCATTGGTGGTCAAGGGTCGTTCCATGATTGAAGACCATATCTGTGATGGTGATTATGTGGTTATCAAACCTCAATCAACCTGCCAGAATGGTGATATCGTGGTCGCTGTCCACATGCAAGAAGGTATCAGTGGTAGCGCAACGCTCAAACGCTTCTTTCAGGAAAAAGAGCATGATCGTGTGCGTCTGCAACCGGCCAATTCCGAACTCGAGCCAATTCTTATTCCCAAAAGTGTCTGGGATCGTGAGTGGCAAGTACAAGGCAAGGTTGTTGCCATCTTCCGCCATTACAACACCGCGGCCTAACCCCTGGCATCGTAGGGGCGTCATTCATGACGCCCTGTTCTGTTGCACAGTGCTGCACATTGTTAGGCCCGTGGCTAAGGTTAAATTTTGTCCAGTTTTTTGAATGGCTGGGCCTCTGTCCCTATTTCGCGTTTCTTGCCTTTCAATCCTCTATCTAGCATCTTGTAGTTTTGCCACAAGTTTGGTATACTCAGTAGCAGTAGGAACATATTGTCTGGACATAGCCTATTCGTACATCTGAAACTTGCGCCACGTTGTGGAAGCACAGAAAGGGAAGCACTATGAAGGCTGCACTGACAGCATTGGTGCTTATTGTGGGTGCTGCTGTGGTACTCTGGTTTGGTAATACCTTGAACTCCTGGATTGTTGGCGGATTGATTGGCGGTTTAGCGGCTCTTCTCATCAGTATCCCCATTTCATTATTGATCTTCTCCCATCTCTCACGCCGCCATGATGAACATTTACGTGCTATTGCGCAAGAAGAGATGACGCTGGCGCAGGAACATGCCTATCGCCCCCGATCTTATATGCAGTCACATGTGCAAATGATAGATGTCTATCCTCCCATGCTAGAGGGTGCAGCAGATGAGCGTGTTACCACTAGCCGTCGCTCGTCTATGCAAGCTATGCCTGAAGAGAGCGCATATGACCCGCGAGAGCAACGAGCAGCATCCGCAGCTTCCACCAAACTTCCTATTGCACGCCGTGGTACCTATCTACCAGAAGTTGTTCAACAGCCCAAAGCTTCATCAGCTACTAAAAGGCGCACAACACGCAATATGAACTAT
>JAJZEJ010000008.1 GCA_021828635.1 Chloroflexota bacterium | reverse complement strand
CAATCCGGTGGCGATACCGCCGGGGTTGGCAGTGTTGGTGACGATGCCGTCGGCGGCCCATCGGCGCGTGGCTTCGACCGCAAATAACGAGTTGGCGGTCTTGGACTGTGCGTAGGCCGCCTGCGGGTCGTACTCGCGTCGTTCAAAGTGGATGTCGTCGAACACGACTGGTGATCTCATATGTGCTGTGGAACTGACCGAGACGATGCGTGCCTCGCCCCGTTCGCGGACACCAACGGCGAGGGCGTCATGCAATCCAAGGCCCAGAGTGAAGTGACCAAGGTAATTGGTGGCGAACTGCAGTTCCCAGCCTTCCGCAGTCCGGGACAGAGTACTCGGAATGGCCCCTGCATTGTTGATCAGCAGATGCAGCGGTCCCTTCCAGTTCTGGACAAAGTTGGCTACTGAGGCTTGATTGGCGAGGTCCAGAGCGGTGACGCGCACACGCTCATTCCAGGTTGACTTCGCAATGTCCTCGGCAACCTTCGCGCCAGCGTCGGTATTGCGGACTGCGAGGGTGACTCCCGCACCAGCACTAGCGAGTGCACGAGCAGTCTCAAGGCCGATGCCAGACGAGGCTCCGGTGACGATGGCACGGACGCTAGAGAGGTCGAGACCAGCTACGACGTCCGCAGCGGTGCTTGTGGCGTTGAATCGGGTTGTGATGAGTAGATTGGGTGCTGTCATGAAAATCTCCCAAAAGAAACATGAGTGTTTGTGATTGTATCAAAAGTGTGGAGAGCCGTGATTGATAACACACACATCCCATTTGCCTTGACACAATCTAATAGTCAGACAACGTTTGGCAATCATTTGTTTTGTAAATGATTGTTTAGGCACTCATTTAAGAAGAAAATTTTTAGGATCCTGTCACCGCATTCCAGAAAGCGGTAAAGCCAGCATCCCAAATACGATCTGCCTCTGAAGGATGGAGTGCAATGAACTCAATTGTCATATTCATGAGAGAGAGGAGTAAGATCGTACCAAATTCATAGGGCTGATCTTTGAGAGCACCACAGGCAAACGTCTCTTGAATCATCACATGAAGAGCTTCGTATCCTTCCATACTCAGGTGTTTGGTCTGTTCCCAGATGGAATCCGAAACGCTCAATTGGGTTATGACTTTGTATTTATCAGGATGGGCAATGCCGAACCGAACATACATGTCCCAAACCCAACGAACACGGACCCCTAAGCTTGCATGGGCGGGATACATGTCGAGCATATTTACTCGCACTTCGGCCTTCAATTCCAAATACAATTCATTGAACAGTGTCTCCTTGGTTTCAAAGTAGGTGAATAATGATCCTTCTGAGACTGCTGCTACTTTGGCAATTTTGGACGTAGGGACACTCAAACCTTGCTCGGCGATCAGCTGAACTGCTGCCGCAAGGATAGCGTCGCGTTTCTCTGGACTTTTGGGTCTTGCCATACATTCTCACCAATCGAATAATGACTGAGTACATACTCATTATAGCAGAGGGGTAGGCTTTTTGCAAGGCACTTCTCAGATTGCTGCTACCCGTCGCCATTTTGCCTCCTCTCCTCAACAAGCTCTTGCTCTCCTTCTTGTTCCCAAAGGAGGCCAGCAATAATTCACAGACCCTGTGTATTGGGTCTCTATCCTTTGGGGGAAAGCCGGAGTACGGACTGGTTCACCGCGTCCGCCCGCGCGTGGGCATCACGATGCGTGGACAAGGCGGACGCGGTGAACCAGTCCGTACATCCGCTTTGTTGGGATAGCACTGGCATGACGGGTGCTTGGGTGCAGGCGGACGCGATAAATTGGTCCGTACATGGTTTAGTTGAGTTTTAGATGGCCTACATCGTTTAATACGAAAATGACCCGATGGGGAGCATTGACGCGCACAATCGTGATAGAGGTATTGGCACATGGGAAGAAGAAATCTTGCTCCAGGCCCAATATCTCAGAGGCGTAGGCGTTGATGGTGCCGCCATGTGCAAAGACCAGCACGCGCTGACCAATGTGTTGGTTGGCAATTGCATCAATGCTTTCGACAACGCGCCGCCGAAAGGCTTTGGACGGCTCGTTATCACCAACGGCATCCCAACTGCCGGTACCAGCGGCGCGGCGCGTAATCTCCATTTGACGTGCATGTAGAGCTTTTGTTAGCACATCTAAATCGTCGCCAGGGGCTGGTTCGGGTAGTTCGATGATGCGGCCAAGACGAATCTCTTTGATGCCCTCGACAATCGTTGGCGTTAGCCCAAGTGCTTTTGCCAGTGGCTCGGCGGTCTGCTGGCAACGACGTAACGGACTGCTATAGATAGCATCGAACGGTTGCTCTTGCAGACGTTCAGCCAGCAGTTGAGCCTGTCTGCGTCCAATGCTACTGAGAGGCAGATTGTCATACACGCCGCTAGGGATAATCTCGTCTGCCGTAGGAATGGCATCGCCGTGACGAATCAGATAGAGTTCTGCGGCGTTGGCACGCCGCACTAAAAATGGATCGTCGGTATTCATGATGCTCTCTGTTATCCTTGATGTTATTGCGCTAACTGACGCACGATTGCACGAGCCAGCGAACGCTTATGAACCTCGTCAGGGCCATCCACAATGTGCATGGTACGTCCGTGCGCCCACATTGAGGCTAATGGGAAATCGTCGCTGACACCGGCACCACCAAAGACCTGAATGGCGCGATTGACCACGTTGGTCAGCATCTCTGGTGCGGCAATCTTAATCATTGCGATCTCGTTTTGCGCTGCCTTCTTGCCCAACGTATCAATCATCCAAGCAGCTTTGAGTGTGAGCAGGCGTGCCTGCTCGATCTCTAGCGTCGATTGTGCGATATAGTCCTGAATCATGCCCTGTTCAGCCAGTGGCCGACCAAAGGCTACCCGCGAGGCGGCCCGCTGACACATTAACTCTAGCGCATATTGTGCTGAGCCAATGGCACGCATGCAGTGATGAATGCGTCCTGGTCCCAGACGTGCCTGCGCGATAGCAAAGCCGCTACCCTCTTCGCCCAACAGGTTGCTCACCGGTACGCGCACGTTATCAAAGCTCAGTTCACAATGGCTCTCATTATCAACATAGCCCATCACAGGCAAGTTACGCACAACAGTCAGTCCGGGTGTATCACGTGGCACCAGCACCATGCTTTGCTGGCGATGGCGGTCGGCATTATCGGGATCGCTCTTGCCCATGACGATAAAAATCTTGCAGCGTGGGCGACCAGCGCCGGAACACCACCATTTGCGCCCATTCAGCACGTACTCGTTGCCCTCACGGCGAATGGTAAGCTGAATGTTGGTGGCATCAGAGCTTGCCACATCTGGCTCGGTCATGGCAAATGCTGAGCGAATCTTGCCATCGAGCAGAGGTTGTAGCCATTGCTGTTTCTGTTCTGGGGTTCCAAATTGCGCTAAAATCTCCATATTGCCGGTATCGGGTGCCGCGCAGTTAAACACTTCTGATGACCAGCCAACACGGCCCATGATCTCCGCGAGTGGAGCATACTCCAGGTTTGTCAGACCAGCGCCATGTTCTTTGTCAGGCAAAAAAAGATTCCATAAACCCTCGGCCTTAGCAAGAGCCTTGAGTTCATCGACAATCTCTGCATGATGATGCGGATCGTCGTTCTGTGTGATCTGTTCGAGGTATGTTTTCTGATTGGGATAAATATAGCGGTCCATGAATTGGCTGACACGGATACGCAACGCATTGACCTTCTCGGAATAGGCAAAATCCATTTGATACCTCCAGTGGTATACAGGAATACAAGATCATTCTCTCGATTTTGACTATACCACATAGCCTCATCCTGTTTCTACAGCACCGACAGTTGATGTAGGGACCGCTTCATCACGTTCGTGCGTTTAATCTCCTTTGGCGCGTTTCACCACCTGGCTCTGTGGCATTAATTGTGCTGCTACCAGCGTACTATCCTGGCGGTGCAGGCTCCTGTGTTTGAAGGAGGGTAGGCGCTCGGCGCGTCCGTTGCGATGTTCGGAGTCGAGGCGGTAGCGGTAGGCGGCGTGCAGAATATATTCGGAGACCGCGGCGACTTTGCGCGGCACGCCATTAAAGCTCGGAAAGTCGTTAATGTCTATCACTATCAGCCCCTGCGCTGTCTCCAGGACATCGACGCCGTACAGGTCCAGGCCAAAGACACGCCCAACACGTTGTGCTAGCTTGAGCATCTCGCGGCTCACGGGTATCTCCTGTTCCTGCACTGCTCCGTGGAGCGGCGATGCCTTGACGACGGCATGCACTTCTTGACCGGTGATATAGAGTTTGATATCGTAGCCGCTATTCTCTACGTAACGCATCGCTAGATAGTAGCCATGAGGGTCGAGTGATAAGCGTGCCATCTCTTCCGGCGTCTGCACTTTATGAATATCTTGCATCGAGCTACCGTTGCTGGGTTTGACAACCACCGGGTAGAGATCGTGGGGGACGTTGATCAGTGCACGTGGATGGCCGACAAAATACGTGAGTGGAACAGGAATATCGTGAGCTTGCGCATAGGCGACGGCGACAGCTTTATCGCGGATGAGGCGAATAGCGCGTGAATTGTTGATAGTCGGGATGCCCACGGCTTCGGCGACCTCTAAAATAGTCAGTCCGGGTCCATTAGAAACGGTTTTTAAGATATAAGCATCGTATTGATTAAGTGTAAAATTGGCTAGATTAGTGACGGCGGCATAGGGTTGTAATACCTCGACCGTGTGTCCCCACTGTTTGAGCTGATCGATGACCGCCGTTGGCATCGGTTTGTGTACATATTTTTCTTCCAGAATAAAGCAGAAGCGCATGTATTGCTCCTTCACAAATATGGGCGTGGAAGGATGTTTTTCCCTGTTACCCGTGTTATGATGAGATGAGTACATCAGGGGTATAGTATACGCCGAATGGTCGCGTTTGACTATGAGATTGATAACATTTACCACTGTTTTCGTAGTCAGGAAGAACATGGTATAATAGATAGTATGAGGCATAATGACGATTACCAAGCGGCGGACAGAGCCTGGATGCCGCGGTATATATATCCGTTGCACCGCGCGACAATTGAACGCTATCTATTGGCTGCCGGGTAGCGAAGCCACGATCAACTCCTTTTTGCCTTCAACCGTGGAGGGATGTGCCGTGAACGGTCCCACGGAACAATCAGAATCGCTCACAGCTACACTAACCCTAGATTAGATTGTTAATCTGCATGATCGATCCCTACATGCGGGTGGTATGAGTGAGAGGACGAATATACCAATGGATATAATGAACAAACTCGCCAATGTGGCGAAACGCTATGAAGAATTGAACGAGCTGCTTTCGCAGCCAGATATACTGAACGATCTCTCTTTGCTACAACGCTATGGGCGTGAACGTGCTGAACTCGAAGAGGTCGCGCAAAAGTATTATGATCTGGTCGATACAGATCAGCAGATCGCCGAGACGCAGGAATTGCTTGATGGCGACGAGCCGGAGATGCACGATCTGGCCTACGAGGAACTGGAACGACTCAAAGCACACCGCGAAGAGCAAGTGGAACAAGTCAGGGTGTTGTTGTTGCCCAAAGATATTATGGACGAGAAGAACGCCATTGTGACCATCCAGGCCGGAGCTGGTGGTGACGAGGCCGCGCTGTTTGCTGGTGAACTCTTCCGCATGTACTCGCGCTACGTTGATATGCATCGCTGGAAAATCGAAGTGCTGGATGTGAACGACACGGGCCAGGGCGGCATTAAGGATATCACCTTTGTGGTCAAAGGCAAGGGTGTGTATAGTCGCCTGAAATACGAAGGCGGAACGCACCGTGTACAGCGTGTACCCGTAACTGAGGCCAATGGGCGTATCCATACTTCGACCGCAAAGGTGATTGTGCTACCAGAAGCTGACGACGATATACAGATTGACATCAAGGATAGCGATCTGCGCGTCGATGTCTATCGCTCGACAGGGCATGGTGGCCAGAGCGTTAACACAACCGACTCGGCGGTACGCATTACGCATCTGCCAACGGGTTTGGTGGTGACCTGTCAGGATGAGAAGTCGCAGCTCAAGAATAAGCTCAAGGCAATGAGCGTGCTGAAGGCGCGGCTGTGGGATATTGAAGAGGCCCGTCGTCAGGAAGAACTGAGCAAGACGCGCCACTCA
>JAJZEJ010000442.1 GCA_021828635.1 Chloroflexota bacterium | reverse complement strand
CCCAGGCGCAACCAGATTTATCGTTGTTTGGGCGAGAATCCTACGGTTGAGCTGGATAGCTTCAAAGTATCGCTACAGGCAGATGACATGCTGTTACTCTGCTCTGATGGTTTATGGGAAATGGTACATGATAGCGTGATAGAAGATATTATGCGCTCCTCAGCTCCTGACGCCTCACATATAAGTGGGCTATTATTAAAGATGGCACTTGAAAATGGGGGGGAAGACAACGTAAGTGTTATTGCAGTATGCGCGACGAAAGCATAGAAACACACGCGGTGGACAATCGCAGTTGAAGCACTACACCATTATGAAGCTGTTGACCGTGTTGTAATAGGTACAATGATGTTCATAGATAGCCCAAAAAGGAGTGATCAGAATGAGTGCGACATCATGGGATATTGTCATTGTTGGGGGAGCATATACGGATTATGTAGTGCGTGGTCAACGGCTTCCCACACCAGGGGAAACGGTTCTCGGTCAGGAGTTGCTCATTTTGCCAGGGAGCAAAGCATCCAACCAGGCGGTAGCGGCAGCCCGCCTGGGAGCGCATGTGACGTTGGTTACTCAGGTAGGCGCGGATGCGCGTGGCGATGAGATTATCACTGGATTGCGCAAAGAGGGTGTAGATACGCGCTATATTCGGCGCGATTCTAGTACGCCAACCGGTATCTCGCTGATTCAGGTTGATGAGCATGGGCATAAGCAGATGATGGTCGCACCAGGAGCCTGTCATCATCTACCAGCAGAAGCGGTAATGGAAGCGAAGGGAGCTATCAAAGCCACTAAGATTCTCTTGACACAACTGGAGGTACCACTAGAAACGGTTATGACGGCGGTGCGTCTTGGTTGTGATGCCGGTAAACAGGTAATTTTTGATCCAGCGCCAGCTCAGCCCGTTCCTAACCAACTGCTATGTATGGTAGATATTATTAAACCAGATGCCAAAGAGGCACAGGCGTTGACTGGTATTACCGTCAATGATCGCAACACAGCACGTAAGGCTGCGCTGGAATTATTGAAACATGGCATAAAAGTGGTAGCAATTCAGGCGGGGACGCAAGGTGATCTGCTGATATGGCATGGCGGTGAATGCTGGTTGCCCAGAATACCCGTGAAAAGCGTGGATACGACGGGAGCGGGTGATGCCTTCATCGCGGCACTTTCGGTCGCATTGGCGGAAGATCGCCCGCTCAACGAGGCTGGTTTCTTTGCCAGCGCAACTGCCGCGCTCACAACAACCATGCTTGGCGCTCGGCCAGCGTTGCCGCGTCGTGACGATGTGATGGCACTGCTCGTACAATTACAACATATGAAACGATAAGGAGCTACCAATGTTGTTGCGACCATCTCCTCTAGCCCAGACCGCGCTAGCCTTGCGTTCAGGCCAGCGCGATCTGCTGACCTCTATTTATGAAACTTGTGAGTTGATCGATGCGCTCGAACCCATACTTCAAGCACTGCTACCTGAGCCAGAGCGCCATGCACGTCTGTTGAATGAGGCCATTGCATTGCAAGAGCGATATCCTGAACCGGCGCAACGTCCCCCACTCTATGGTATGCTGATTGGTGTGAAGGATATCATCCGTGTGGATGGCTTCGCTACTCAGGCTGGTGCGCATCTACCTCCGGCCCTCTTTGTCGGAACAGAGGCATCGTGTGTCTCTGCCCTGCGTCGGGCCGGAGCATTGATTGTGGGAAAGACAGTCACAACGGAGTTCGCCTTTTTTGAGCCGGGACCAACGCGCAATCCACACAACACAGAACATACCCCTGGTGGCTCAAGTAGTGGCTCGGCTGCGGCAGTCGCGGCAGGATTCTGCTCACTCGCGTTAGGGACACAGACTGTTGGTTCGGTGATCCGTCCGGCGGCCTATTGTGGTGTTATCGGCTTCAAACCAAGCTATGAGCGCATCTCTTTTGACGGCGTCATTCCTTGTTCTCTCACGGTTGATACGCTCGGCTGCTTTACCGTTGATATGGCTGGTATGACGCTGGCTGCTTCTCTGCTCTGTAAACGCTGGCAATCTGTGCAGGCAACACGCCGCCCTGTGCTGGGTATCCCAAGCGGGCCATATCTGGAACAGGTCTCAGCCGAGGGACGCCTGGCTTTCGAGCAACACATAGCACGCCTGGAACAGGTTGGCTACGCTCTGCATACTGTTCCGGTCATGGCTGATATTGAAGAAATCAATCATCGTCATCAGCGCATGGTCGCGGCAGAGATGGCAAATGTACATGAACTATGGTTCGCCGCCTACACCGAACTCTATCATTCACGTACAGCTACACAACTACATATCGGGCAAGAAGTGCTGACCAATGAGTTGCAGGAAGCACGCGCGGGATGCCTGAAACTGCGTACCGAATTGGAGAACGCCATGCGGCAATATGACATTGATATCTGGGTGTGTCCAGCTACCACTGGTCCCGCACCAGAGGGTCTCACTTCAACCGGTAATCCACTGATGAATTTGCCCTGGACCCATGCGGGTCTGCCCGCCATTACGTTGCCCGCTGGTGTTGCCGAAAATGGCCTCCCACTCGGCCTGCAACTGGTAGCTGCCACGATGGCCGACGAGTATCTACTAGCCTGGGCCACCTCTATCGCCGAACTGCTCTCAACACTATGAAAATGACATCTGTAGGGACCGGTTCACTGCGTCCGCCTGCCCCAAGCGCATCATTTGCCCTGGCGCGGGCGGACGCGATCAATCGGTCTCTACAGATGTCATTATTTTTTGGGAGCGAGGAAATCGCCCCACAACGAAACGAATTGGATTTGTCGCTGTGCATTCACTGACAGCACCAGCACCGCTTTATTAATGGGGTTGCCATCAGGCCCAAAGGCAATCTGCCCGCTCACACCTTGAAGAGCATGGGTACCAGTAATGTGCGTGAGCGCGATCTGTACATCCGTGCCGTTCAATGTAGTATTCGTCTGGAGAGCTGCACGCACAGCTGTAAGCATAGTTTGCATAGCATCGAAGTTGAGTATGGTATCATTTTCCGGGCGCGTATAGCCATACAACCCGCTCTCGTTGGCGCTGTTGCGACTAAACGTGTGCGCATACTCCTGAAAGAATGCAGGCTGTTGAGCGCCTAAGCCTAGCGCCCCCCATTCGTCAGGATAGGCAAAGGCCGTGAAATGCAGACGATTGAAGGCATTGAGGGCGGCGGGAGTATATTCAGATAATTCGTACAAAGCATCACCACCCAACACTTGCAGATGAGCGAAAACGCCAGTGGTAGGCAAAGATGTCAGCAATGGATTGATGTCACCGACATAGCCTGAAAAGTAGATCAGATCGGGCGAAGACTGCATGGCATTGTTCAACAAGGCTGGCATATTGTTTGCCGCGCCCGTCGTGAATTGCTCGCTTGCGACAATCTTGCCCCCAAGCGCCGTATATTGATTCACAAAGTCGGCGGCTAAACTATTACTATATTCGTTCGTCGGGTCTACGAAGACCGCTACACGCCTGGCATGCAAGGTGGTGATGGCATACTTCGCACCCACAATGGCTTCACTGTTATTGGTTGGCGCGACACGGAAGAAGTATGGTGAGCGCCCGGTAAGCTGATCGGCGGAGGCCGTCGATGCAACCATTGGAATATGATATGGGGCCAGGATATCGACCGCGCTCAACGAACTGACGCTGAATGGAAAACCAACAACGCCAACAATGCTCTTATCAGCTTGCGCCGCCTGCACAATCTGATTCGAGACAGTGGTAGCAAAAGCAGCTTCGTCGCTCGTGCCAGTGCCAGAGCCAACATTGGCGATGAGCAAGCGCGTCTGCATACAATGCGGTAGCAGGCAGCGGGTATTAAATTGTTGTTGCGCAATATAGGCACCTTGCAGATCATCATGCCCAACTCCTATGTAGGAACCAGCGAGCATAGCACCGATGATGACTGTCTCATAAGGCCGATGCGCGGCGAGAATGCGTATATCCGCCAGATAGATATGCGCCTCGGCATCGCTAGGATCAAGAGTGACGGCCTGCTGAAAAAGTTGCTCAGCCTGGGCCAGATTACCTGCTCGCAGTTGTGCCGCTGCGGCTTGCTTGAGCTTGCCATCTGGGCGGTTCGTATCGAAAATCACACGGCCATCGCTAAGGCCAATGCGCTCATGATCTGCTGTCTGCACCGCACCGATATAGGATGGCATAGCAGCAACGTTGCTCTTGTGTGAAACTCGCGCCGCCTGCAAGAGAAACGAGGTGATGAGCGCCAGCACGACCAGCGCCGCAAGAACCATTCCCGCTGCCGTGAATACCCGCTGAGATATCGAACGGTGGCGCTGGTTGTGTTGGCGATCTGGATCAAGAGGCACGATACGTATATCATCCGTATCACGCTCCAAAAATGTGCTGCGGCGTGCGCGTGGGACTTGTAATGTATAGAGAAAGGCATCAGCAGCATTAGGAGCATCAGGAGCGGCAAAAAGCGCGTGTAGTTGTCGTTCCAGCTTCTGATACGCTGCATAGACAGCTCGACAATTCGCACAGGTCACGAGATGTATTTGTAATGCTGCTTGCTCTTCCGGGGTGAGATCGTTGGGATGACGGGCCGCGAGCTTATCCCTCCACTCCGCGCATGGCTCAGGCATTGAGTTTTTCATCACTGGAGACACCTCTTTGTCTGCTTCTGCATTGTGCTTTCTCTCGCCCTCTATTCGTTAGCTAACCGCTGATACGCTTTACGTAACTGCTCCATACCACGACTAACATACACACTAACGCTATTGGGGTTAATCCCTAGCAATGCCGCAATCTCGCGTTGCTCGAAACCACCTAAAATTTGCAGCAGCAAACATAAGCGATACTGCGGCCTGACATAATCGAGCGCCTGACGTACCAGGTCTTGCTCACAGACCTGATCTTCCCAGGAGTCGATGGTCAATACTTGCTCAAGGCTCTCGGATTCATCTAGCTGAAAAAAGCTCCAGGGTCTTTTATTCTGCCGTCCATAGTCGATGGCCTTGTTCCTGGCAATGCAGTAGAGCCAGTTTTTCAATCTTTTCTTGTCATCGAGGAAGGCTGGCGGGAAGACTTTCCAGACATTGAGAAAGGTTTCCTGCGTCAATTCGAGTCCTAGTTCGGCATTGCCAACTCTGTAGGTCAAGAACACGAGAATACCGCTATAATACTCACGCACCAGTTCATCAAATAGTGTTTGTTCCCCGGCATGGTGCATGGTATCGGAAGATGCAGGCCGGGTAGGACTGCGAGCCAGCATTCGATATATCTCCTTCTGTTGCTTTTTCGGTCTGTCGGATATATGAATGGCAACAATGCCAGGTAGACGCGCGAAATTATGAAAATGATTGCTCTTATTGTATCCGAAAGCTGGGCTTAAAAACAAACAGCGGGGGGCCAATTTCTAGGGTCTATGAACTATTGGTACAGAGCAAGCGAGCAGGGCGACCACAAGGAATGGCCTTGTTCCCTAGAGAATGTCTCCATATTAGAAGAGTTTAAGAAGAGCGGGCCGGATCCCAGCATCCGGCCCGCTCCATCACAAAGGAGGGAAGGTTATCTGTTTAATGGGCGTGAACTGTCGCGGTCAAGCCACCGAAAACATGCGCAATCTGCTGATCTTTGATCACAATAGCGCCGGCCCGATTGGGCGCAACCACAATCTCAATACCTTCGTCCAGCGTCACCTGTTGCGTGTTGCCTGCCTCAGAGACGATCAGAACGAGGCTCCCATCCTTGAGCGGACGGCGCACTACCAGCACAGGACTACTGCTACTGTACGGAACTTGCTCGACCGTCGGGGTGTGATTTATCACGCCTTTATAGATGGAGCGAGTGACTCTAGGTGAAGCCGAGAGTTCGAGCGGCAGACCACACCAGATCACCTGACCGGCACCGCAGCGGTAGTGTCTCAGATGATTATGCGCTTTTTTGATGTAGCCAATCTTATCACCTTCAAAAATCAGGCGATGCTGTTCGCCGCTCTCCATCTCTAAAAACTCGTAGCGACTCACTGGCTGAATATGTTCGTCATCCTGCATTTCCGGTAACAGTGGAGCAATGGGCAGATTGTGTTGCGAGCGCGTTAGCACACCACTAACCAGGACGGTACCACCCTCGTACACAAATTGGCGTAACGTCGCCCAGAGC
>JAJZEJ010000580.1 GCA_021828635.1 Chloroflexota bacterium | reverse complement strand
CAGAGGTGTGAGGTTATTTTGCTGTAATTCGTACATAGAGGGATCGAGCGTGGAGAAGTTGTATTGTCCTGGTGCTTGCTCAATCTGCGACCAGGTAGCATCTTCACGCACCATGCTGACACCCAATAGCGAAACCAATGGTATCAGACTGAGATCATCGCCGCGACCGAAATGGGCGCTGATGCCAAAGGGCGAACTGGTCGGATTGCTAAAGGGAGCCAGGATAGCAAGAGGAATAGTCTGTGTCGTGGTCGGTGATCCCGTGTGATCGACAACATGCAGCATATAGTAACCATCTGCCTCTTTGGGCAAGCTAAGCAGCACCTGCCCGGCACTCGCCAGCGCCTGCCCTTTGAGAATCGTTGTCCCATGAAGATCGGTCTCGCTGTACGTGATATTACCGCTGCTTTGCATTGTCTTAATGGGTATGACCGGCATGACGCTATCGAGAAAAACAGTCGATGGAGCTAAGGGTAGCGTGTCCGCGTGTGCTACCATCACTATCGGCATATCCCGCATCAACCCGCTAACAAGTGAAATAAATAGTAAGAAACAACATAGGACTATGCTACAACGCCTACTGAACAACGCTCTCCTCACACAACACCTCATCTCTTCTGAAAATCTCAGAGCAATCATCCGCCTATGGACAGCACGTTTGACGCCACCTGAAAGGGACGATGGAACCGTGAGGTCTATTGATGTAGGAACCGATTCATTGCGTCCGCACGCCCAATCACCCGCAAGGATGTAGACTCGTCAAAGTCATTAGTTGAAAGCGCCTGAGTCCTATGTTATAGTAGAGTCGTTGGTTAGCTAGCCGTTCGGTAGTAATACTGTTAGTTAGGAACGTTGATAATTATGCAACGCACAAGCAAAATAATCGCTCTTTTGTGCTGTCTCTGTTTGCTACTCTTTGCCACTGCCTGTCAAGGTGCGGGTAACGCGGTTGCGCAAGCGCGAAAAGCGCAAGAGCAAGGTATAGCGACACCGACACCTTTTTCAACGACAGCAACCTTGTCCACACCATCACCAACACCTACGCCAACCAGCACACCCAAGACTACGCCAACGCCCACAACAGCTATCACCACAATACATAATAACGGTAATCGTCCCGTGCTGGCCTTCTATTATTCGTGGTACAGCCCTTCGACATGGTGTTCCTGCCAGATGTCAGACCTACCAACTATCCAGTATACTTCGAGCCAGACAACAACCATTGATCGCCAACTGACCTGGGCAATGCAGGCTGGCATTAGCGGCTTTATCAGTTCCTGGTGGGGACCAGGGGACGCCACCGATAAAAACCTCGCCACACTACTGGCACAAACGCCAATCATAGAGAAGAATACTGGCGATACATTTGCTTCGAGCATCTACTTCGAGAGCGATTCACCCGCCTTTACCAGCGAAAGCGCCATCGTCAACGGCTTGCGCTATATGCTGACAACATATAGCAATAACCCCTCCTTCTTTCACTGGCAAGGCAAGCCCGTTCTCTTCTTCTGGGATCCGCTAGGGCATGGACGCACGTTGGCGGAGTGGGCCGCGATACGCAACCAGGTAGACCCCAACGATCAGACGATCTGGTCGGCAGAAGGCGTGGATATTAGCATGTTAAGCGTCTTTGACGGCATTCATCTGTTCAGTGGAGGATATTGGGGTCTCCAGCAAGGGGATATGGCTGCCGTAGATGAAGGTTTTCGCGCCAAAGTCGATGCTTACAATCAGGCTAACCACACACAGAAAATTTGGGCGGCAGGCGTCATTCCTGGTTATAATGATACGCGCATCCCTGGCCGCACGGGAACCTACATCGTGCCTCGCAATAATGGCACGACCTATCAGGCAAGCTGGCAGGGCGCGATGGCTAGTAACCCCGACTGGATTACCATCACGAGCTTTAACGAATGGTTTGAGGGATCGATGATCGAGCCGAGCGTGACCTATAACATGCTCTACCTGAACCTGACGCAACAGCTCACGCAACAATGGAGAAGTGGATAAAGAAAGCGGCGGAACGTACAGCCTCGGCGAAGCTGTACGTTCTGCCGCTTTCTTTAAATTATTTCCAGAAGCTCCTTATGGCGGGTACCGCTTGTGGCAGGGCTATTTCTGGCTCAGGAATTTCTGGATGCCACTTTTTCTCCCATTCAAGCGAGATGTAGCCATCATAGCCACTTCGTTTGAGGGCCGAGAATGCTTCGCCGAGCGGCACTATACCTTCGTTGGTCAGACACAGTTCCCAGCCGCCGGGTGCGTCGGCACGCGGGCGACCATCTTTGGCATGCACATAACCAATCGCGGAGCCAAGTCCGGTGACACTATCGGCGGGTGCTTCGCCGCTACGATAGGTGTGATGGATGTCCCACAAAACTTTGACGGTGGGCGAGGCTACGGCGTGGAGCAGAGCCAGCACATCGGCGCTTTGTGACCAGGCATCGTGCGTTTCGATCAGCGCGGTGATATGACGCGCCGCGCCATACTCGCCCAGTGTGCGCAGTACCTCGGCAGTGGGAGCCAGAATGTCGGCGCGGGTCACACCATCAGGCAACGGGCCACCAAAGAGACGCACAAAAGGCGCACCTATCTCAGCTGCCATATCAATCATGCGCTGACCAGCTTCAATCTGCTCCGCCCGTTCTTGTGCTGACGATTGCACTACACGGCACGAGGTATCCAGGCAAGCCACTTCAATACCGTGTGCTGCTGGAACCTCACGCAGACGACGACGTACTTCCGACGTTGTCTCCGGCCCGATTAGTTCGCCATCCGCCAAGCGCCATTCAATAGCCTCATAGCCATCGGCAACCGCCGCCGCAACCGCCTCTTCAACCGTCCAGCGTGGACACGCGAGTGTTGAATACGCAAGTTTCATGGAAATCTCTTCTTTCTAACTGCATAACGATGTCATAAAAACCACCCCGTCATCCATCCCTATTCAATATGTAGCATACGGGGATAGTACGTCAATAGTCCAGGTCTATCCAGATAGCCTTCACGGTAATCACAGCACCAACGATACCAGCAAAAGAGGTCATATAACACAGTTCAGGTAGCGACTCTTCATGAGCGAGAGTACCTCGTCGCCAGAACTCTGCCAGATGGCCTGATTGAAAATTTCTACCTCAATGGCACCTGTATAACCGGCAGCATCAACAGCTATGCGCAAACTGCGCAGGTCGATAACGCCATCACCCATCATAGCACGTCCCATCAAGGTATCAGGGAGTGGCACCGGCCAATCAGAGACATGGAAGCCCAGAATATGCCCGGTAGCGCGTCTGATCTGGTTCATGACATCGGCATCCCACCAGACATGATAGGCATCAATAATGACGCCAACAGCCTCAGACTGAAAATGCTCAACCAAACGATTAGCCTCAGCCAGTGTCACAATCACCGAACGATCAGCCGTGAACATAGGGTGCAGTGGTTCGATGCCAAGTTTTACGCCATAGGATTGCGCATCAGGCAGTAAGGCAACCAGCGCATCCTCGACCATTTGACGGGCGGCGGCAACGTCGCGGTCCGGTGCCGGGCCACAGACTAGCACCAGTACATCGGTCCCCAACGTGGCCGCTTCCTCCAGCGCACGCCGGTTATCATCAATCCGTGCCTGTCGCCCGGTCTGCGTGGTCGCTGGAAACCAGCCACCGCGACAGAGGCTTGATAGATGCAAACCGCTATCCTCCAATAGCAGCCTGCTCTCGGACAAGCCGTACTCGCGCACCTTCTCACGCCATAGACCAATCGAGCCGATGCCTGCACGCTGACAGCCCTCGACAGCCTCACGCACATTCCAACCATTGGTAGTGATCTGATTCAAACTCAGGCGCGACAATGCCTCCATGCTCTAGCTCCTTACGCACGATTCGGACGCGATAAATCGCGTCCCTACAGAATGATTAAATGGTTAATACCTGTTGCATACGCGCAACCGCAAGATCGGGATCACGTAAGAGACCAGCCTGATCGGTGAGCATGAACAGTTCGGCGAGATGCAGCACAGAACGCGCATTCTCCTGACCCATGACCATACGGAAGTGCGGCTGATGCCCGTTCAGGTAGGCCATGAAAACAACACCCGTCTTATAATATTGCGTCGGTGCCTGAAAAATGTGACGTGCAAGTGGGATGGTCGGCGTGAGAATTGCCGTGTAACGCTCAAAGTCGCCTGCATCAAGAGCGTGTAACGCAGTGGATGCCGCCGGAGCTATTGCGTCAAAGATTCCCAGGAGAGCGTGACTATAGCCTTGAGTATCACCATGCACAAGCTCCATATAATTAAAATCATCGCCCGTGTACATACGCACTGTCGATGGAAGCAAACGCCGCATCATAATCTCGCGTTCGCGGTCGAGCAACGAGATTTTGATACCATCTATTTTATCCGCGTACTGCCGAATAATATCCAGGCAAACATGCATAGCTGCATCCAAATCATTATGACCCCAATAGCCATGCAACGCGGGATCGAACATGTCACCAAGCCAGTGTAGAATGACAGGTTGTGAAACCTGACGCAGAATCGTCGCATAGACATATGCATAATCCTCGGCACTCCGTGCGCAGGCGGCCAGGGCGCGACTCCCCATGAGAATAATTTGCCCACCTTGCCCTTCAATAAAAGCACATTGTTCTTCATAG
Source organism: Chloroflexota bacterium (assembly GCA_021828635.1). Next base: position 1,513 of record JAJZEJ010000580.1, on the reverse strand, counting down.
GCGGCAATCACATCGCTAATGGTAACATCAGCAGTAAGAGCAAGCTGATCGGTACCCGCTCCACAGGCAATACGCGCCCCCGGCCTGCTACGCGCCTCAGCGAGCGAGCGGCTAATCAGCTCTTTAGCCATTGACCAATCCAGGCCCATACCGCGCTGTGCCGTGTCCATTGCCTCTGCTACCGCCAGCCCACAAGACCAAAGATAGCGGCGATAAGCCAGCGTCATCTCCCAATCCAGGCATGCTGGCTGCATGTGACTGGTCGTTACCAGGGGATCGCAAACGACATGTGCAGCGGCATAGGCTATGCGGCTACACGGCAGCGTGAAGGAAGTGTGCCAGCATGCCGGTTCATGTAGCATGTAGTCAATATATTCAACCGTGCCATCAGTCGCACGCGGCAGGCGTATCACAGGACACATGAGCTTACTCCACTTCTGGCTCAAGAGCAGATACTGTTTGCCAGCAACGCTCGCGCCAGGAACGCAGACCTGCTTCAGCTAACTGCACGCCTTTGGCTCCCGCGAGCAAATCCCAGGGAAAAGGTTCGTCACAGACGACATGGCGCAGGAAAAGCTCCCATTGCGCTTTGAAGCCGTTCTCGAAGATGCCATTATCCGGTACCTCTACCCAATCAGCGCGGAAATCGTGCGTGTTGGGTAGATCGGGATTCCAGATAGCACGCGGTGTCTGCACACGGCTCTGTACTTTGCAGTGATGCAATCCGGCCACGGCACTGCCAAGCGTGCCATCAACCTGGAACTGCAAAAGTTCGTCACGGTAGACACGCACATTCCAGGACGAGTTCATCTGGGCAATCACGCCACCCGCCAGTTCAAAGGTCGCATAGGCCGCATCGTCGGCCGTCACAGTATAATGTTCACCGACTTCATTGATACGCTCAGGAATATGGATAGCGCCTAAACTTGAAACGGCCTGCACCTCGCCAAAAAGCCGATCCAGTACGTAGCGCCAATGACAGAACATATCGAGGATAATACCACCACCATTCTCCTGCTGATAATTCCAGGATGGACGTTGTGCCGTCTGCCAGTCGCCTTCAAAAATCCAGTAGCCAAACTCGCCGCGTACCGCCAGCATTTTGCCTAAAAAACCACTTTCGATCACGCGCTTGAGTTTGAGCAGACCAGGGAGGAAGAGTTTATCTTGCACTACGCCATGCTTAACACCGGTTTGTCGAGCCAAACGTACTAACTCTAAAGCTGTCGGGAGATCGGAGGCAACAGGCTTTTCACAGTATACATGCTTGCCCGCCAGCATAGCAGCACGCAGACTCTCGTTACGCAAAGAGGTGAGTTGAGCATCGAAATAAATTTCGTCGTCAGGATTAGCCAGGCAGGTTGGCAGATCGGTACTCCAGCGTTCAATATGGTACGTCTCCGCGAGCTGGCGCAACTTCTGCTCATTGCGACCGACTAGAATAGGATCGGGCATCAGCCGTTCGCCATTTGGCAACAAAACCCCGCCTTGCTGCCGAATAGCGACAATGGAC
>JAJZEJ010000342.1 GCA_021828635.1 Chloroflexota bacterium | reverse complement strand
CCCTGCTGCCGCAATATCTCCACCCCCTGATGAACTGCATCTTCCGAACGCGAGGTAATCACAACCGCCGCACCCTCGCGCACATACGCTTGCGCAATGGCAAGTCCCAAACCGCGTGTACTACCGGTGATAACCGCGACTTTCCCTTCAAGTTGTCCCATATTCTTTTCCTTTGCTAGTTTGCTAGTCCCCTGCCGACGTGGCTACGGGAGCGGGATTGCGTCGCCAGCCAGTCACGCGCACAATCAAGCCGAAGAGTAATGCCAGCACAACGACAGAAATATAGTCGATCAGGGGAATGGCAAATGGTTCCCAGAGATGGCTTGGCCCACGCCCGCTATAGATGACAACTGCGCCAATCACATAGAGCGCCAGGAAAGCCCACTTGATCCAATTTTTCAGGTTCAGCCCGTGCATCTGTGTGATGATAAAGATACCACCAAAACCAAAGAAGAACATTGACCAGAGGCCACCGCCTTGCATCAGCGCAACCGCCGTACCGTGAAACAATACCAATATCTCTTGCGTGAACGTCCAATACTTGTTGATGTGGATGCGCGTGAAGAACAGGCTACACTGCAACATGAGTAGGAACATATAAAAGAAACCAACAAGATGAGCGACAGTATTCTCCATTGGATGATACCAGAACGTGTAGACAATCGCCCATGCGAAGAAGTAACCATGATACTTACGCGCAAACTGAATGATACGCTGCGAGATTGGCAGTCGCTTGCCAAAGAACATGCCGCGCCGATTATTCTCCATCAATAGTACCCAGACCAGTAACACAATGACTGACCCCTGCGAACTATAGACCGAGACATTCTGAGCCAGAGCATCATACCAGATATGTGTCTGCACAAAGTGCAAAAAGATAAAAAGCGCATTGACGCCCAGCGCCACATAATTAATGGGGTGCAGGCCAGTTGTATACTTCTTGACATGCGTTTGCGCATACCAGATAATCGCCCATACGGCGACCTGATGCAATGCATACAATCCCCAAGCAGTAATCTCGGCGGGCAGACTGGGCGAGGGCAATTTCCAAAAATACCAGGATGGTCCCTGTTGTGGCAGGTGTGGAAACACTTTAAGTGAATTGCCAGTAATCCAGATTAAACCGGTGAAAAGTGCGCTGAAAGCGATACCAGCCCACAACGCAATCACATCTTGACGGCGTGGGTGCGCTGGCATCTTTGCACTGGATGCCGTGTCAACAATCGTTGCCATTGTCTCTACCTCTATGATTATGTAATGCCATTGAGCATCACATCTAGAACAATCTCTACCAATTCTTGTTTGGAACTGGTAACATAGCTTGACGGCAGATTATCAATGCCCTCGATGAGCGATAAGAACATGCCTGCCAGCGTTACACCGCGTTGCCGCTTAGCCGGGTCGGGATGCGCAACCAGCGCATCGCGGAAGATAGCTGCCAGTGGTGTCATCAGCGACTCATACACGATCAAGCGCAACCGCTCGGCAGCTTCATCGCTGATAAGGCGCATATCCGATTGCAACATGCGCCCCAAATGCATCGGCGGTTGCTCAAGCAGCCAGTAGGCGGCGGCATACAAACGGTCACGCCAGTGGGGAGAAACGGCCTGAATAGCGCGTTCCAACCCCTCACGATACTGGCGCATTCGTCGGGCTGTGACCTCAACAAATAGCTCCTCTTTCCCCTGCGGGAAGTGATAATAAAGCGAGGCATGGCGGATACCGACCTCTTGCGCAATGTCACGCAAGGTCACGGGCTGATAACCGCGTTCTGTGAACAGGCGATCCGCAACAATAATCACGCGCTCGCGTGCCTCCTGTGGTACGTGTTCCGTCATCTCTTCTCCCGACTACCTACCGTTTGGTAGATATAATAACTGAAAAAAATGGAACATGTCAAGCCTTCAGCAACTATGATACCATGTAGGTAGGCTTTCTAAATAGAAAGCTACATAACGAGGTGGCCTGCATCGCTGCCTTGTGCTGGAAAGGATGTCACTGTGCAAGATAGCTCTCACGATACGAAGATACCTAAGATACGCGCTGTACAAGTTGGTTGTGGTGGCATGGGTAGCGTCTGGCAAAATATTCTGGAAACCATGTCCGATATCGAGATTGTTGGGCTGGTAGATGTTATTGAGGAGGCGGCGCAGAGAGAGGCACAGAAGCATCATCTCTCATGTGTCATTGGTACTAATCTTGCGACGGTGCTGGCACAAACCACGCCCGATGTGGTTTTCGATTGTGCTATTCCCGCAGTTCACAAAGATGTCACTCTCACCGCGCTCAAATATGGCTGTCATGTGCTAGGCGAGAAACCATTAGCAGAGACGCTAGATGATGCTCGTGTGATGATTGAGGCTGCTCAGCAGGCCAATAAACTCTTCGCTATCATCCAGAATCGCCGCTATGATGCCAATATTCGTCGCTTGCGGGCTTTCCTCAACGAGGGTACATTGGGGTCAGTAACAACGATTAACAGCGATTTTTATATCGGTGCGCACTTCGGTGGTTTCCGCGACTTAATGCAACATGTTCTTTTACTAGATATGGCTATCCATACTTTTGATGCGGCACGTTTTCTCATACAGGCTGATCCGGTCGCGGTCTACTGTCACGAATGGAATCCGGCAGGGGCATGGTATGCGCATGGTGCATCGGCGGTGGCAATTTTCGAGATGACGAACGGCATTATCTACACCTATCGCGGTAGTTGGTGCGCTGAAGGTCTGGCAACCACATGGGAAAGCGACTGGCGCATCATCGGTCAGCAAGGTAGCGCACGCTGGGATGGTGGCACACAGATGAACGCACAGATCGTCACCGCAACAGGTAGCTTTCAATCGACCCTTGCAGCGGTCGCTGTGCCAGAATACAGTGATGAAGCCAATCGCCACGGCCATGCCAGTAACATCCGTGCATTTATCGACAGTATTCGCAACGGCACAACGCCCGATACCATTGCTACCGACAACATCAAAAGCCTGGCGATGGTACTAGGCGCAATTGAAAGTGCCGAAACGGGCAAAAGAGTAGCCATCACATGGTGAGTCTAGCATGAGAACCATGTTGCTGCTCGTGACTTTTGCGAACACGGTTTGAGAAAGACGAGACGTAATCCCAGAGTTGCATCTTAGGTGGTAGATGCAGCAAATCTATATTGCTGACAGCCGCATAACGTTTGATTAACTGGTGCAATTCTGGTGTCTGTATCAGCACAGCTTTCTGCTCACGCATAACAACCAGGATACTGTCGCAGGCGAGCTGCTGATAGGCACTGATAATGCCCAAAACAGGATCGCTGGTATAAGCCTCGTGTAGTTCTACTGGCACATGGTGCCAGCGTGCCATCGTTTTGACGAACTTGAGTATATCCTTTGATTGCTCAATATGTTCGAGGCGCGGCCCTTTTTTTGCTTGTGCTACAGAGATCAGCGAGAGCAATACCAGCGTGGCATCTTCAGAAGAAGCGACACGCATGGCATGTTCGATAGCCTGTGCATCAATGCCATGCGTAAATGGCAGCAATAAGCGTGATGCAAGCATAGTAGAAATCCCCTTATATCGTCCTGGTGTACTAAGTCAGTCAGTTACAAGACTGTTTTTCTACCATTAAGCATAAGGCGAATCACGCTCAAAAGACTCTAGAGAAATCCACCTCTACCCTCAAAAAAAGCTCAAGATATTGCAAAACGTAGGGACCGGTTCCATCAGTTTCACGGCATCTGACCTCGTCCGCCTTGCCCAAGCATCCAGCACGCCCAAAAGGGACGCCGACGTGATTGACGCGATCAATCGGTCTCTACGTTTATTGTGGCGTTGTGATGATTTTCTGATAGAGGGTCTGGAAAGTCTGGCCTTGCATGGTCATCTGATTCTGGTAAGTAATCATTGGCAAGGCCGTATTGGTCACAGTGTATTGCATGGAGGCAAAAACGCCATCAGCCGCGAGCGTTTGCAGAGCTTTCGTCGTCCATTGGGTGATGAAAGCTGCGTTATTGTATTTATTATCGGAATAGGGCTGACCATTATTCTGTACCGATTGATCTGCGGCATAGTTCCATTCAGTAATCATGATCGGTAGCGTCGTGCCTATTGTGGATTGCATCACTGAACGGGCATCGTTGATATGCGTCGTCCAATTGTCAATGCTGGAGAGGCATTGGCTCGCCGGGTCTTTATAGCTGCATGTATATTCATGCCAGCTAATAGCATCAGGATGAGGATTGGCCCCCTGCAAGAAAGTCGTCAAGTTGTCACGGCTATATTGGTAACTGACTGGCCCAACGAACTTAGCGTTGAGCGCCAGTTTTTTCAATTGTGGAATAATCTGATTCCAGCCAGAGGTATAGCTAGCAATGGGTAGACCATTCCAATCATCCTCGTTGCCAAATTCGTAGTAGACCACGCTCTTACCGAAAATAGTATTCATGGCCTGCACAATCTGTGTGTCGGCCTGGAGCGGTTGGCTATTGCGCATCCCTTCTAGTACGATCAGAGGTACCGCGCCAATATTTTTTGTATCCTGCGCTGCTTGAATGGTGAGACTCAGTGGCAGGTTAGAGCGCGTTGGGATACGCACAATTTGTACATGCATCTGCTGCATCAATTGGCGTGTAGTATCTGAGGTGAGAAACTGGTCACTACTATTGAACAGGCCCAGGTTGGTGCCGAAGAGCAACGGTGAGGGCGACTGCTTACCCGCAGGCGTGCTTGTACTAGTTGCACCAATAGCTTGTGTGCCTGATGTTGGCGTTGTCGTATGCTTTTGGGCGATGGATGGTTTGGGCGAGAAATAGCTGTATGCCGCATAGCCCGCTAGAACGATGAGCAGGGCAGCTGCAACACACATCACGCCCAACACCACACGTCGTCTCATCATTCCAGTTTGCTCTGGTCGTGGTTGCATAGTCATCCCCTTAACAGTGTGTTTGCATATTTCTATTATAGCAACGAATAGGCTTATGCTTTCGTTCTGTTTTTGTGTCCTATGGATGACTTATGCGCCAGGTAATGAGACTATCGCCACCCTATCATGCGCCTTTGACCTGTTTAATCACGATAGTTCCCAGAAAGATGTAGATGATGGTCAGAATGAAGAGCGAGGTATAGCCGAAATGGTGAGGCATACTTCTCAAAAGTTGGAGTAACACGCCACCGATCAGCAAGCCTACTACCTGGCTGGTTCTGCATTGATGTTGGAATGCACGAGTTTAGTTCCAGTTCTCGACACCCACATCTTCGCCCTGGCTCTCTAGCCAGCGTTCGACATCAATAGCGGCACGACACCCATCACCAGCCGCAGTGATAGCCTGGCGATAGCGGTGATCGGTCACATCGCCAGCCGCAAAGACACCAGGAATGTTTGTCATCGTGTGATGCTTAGGCTGAATATAGCCAGCATGGTCCATATGGATAATGCCGCGAAACAGTTCGGTATTGGGTCTATGTCCAATCGCCATGAAGATACCCTGCACCGGCAAGGTATTCTCTTCGCCGGTTCGTGTGTTGCGCAAACGCACACCAGTCACAGCTTCATCGCCCAGAATATCAGCAATCTCGTTCTCCAGCACAATGCTGATCTTAGGGTTCTGGCGTGCGCGATCCTGCATGATCTTACTGGCACGGAAGCTGTCGCGGCGATGCACAATCGTGACATGATTGGCGTAGCGCGTCAAGAAGGTGGCCTCTTCCATCGCGGTATCACCGCCGCCAACAACGATCACATCTTTATTTTTGAAGAAAAAGCCATCACAGGTAGCACAGGCACTCACACCACGCCCCTGCAAACGCTTCTCACTGGGCAATCCCAACCACTGTGCGCTGGCACCGGTGGCGATAATCACTGCTTCAGCAGCATAGGTCTCGGTATCTGTCTTGACCGCAAAGGGACGCTGATTGAAATTCACTTCGGTAACATCTTCGGCGATCATCTCCGCGCCGAAACGCTTAGCCTGTTGCTCAAATTTATCCATCATCTCCGGCCCCATGATACCCTCTTCAAAGCCGGGATAATTCTCAACTTCACTAGTCAGCATCAACTGACCGCCCGTCTGGTAGCCTTGCAAAACCAGTACGGACAAATTAGCGCGTGCGGCATAAATGGCGGCAGTATAGCCAGCCGGACCTGAACCGATGATGATTACACCATACATATTTTTTGTGTCTGCCATGATAATTTCGTCCTCGCATCTCCACAAGATAATCTTTTTCACAGAGAGTAACACCTAAACAAGGATATTTTATGCCCAGCTAATAAGCTCTTTTATGGGAATGTTTTGAAGAGATCGCTCAGGTCAGTGGCGTGCGCGGCATCACCCAGCAGAGGTGTAACCCCAAAAATCTCCTCTACCGTGCGCAGTGTAGAGCTATGCGTGTAGTGGATAGTGTTTGAGTAACCATGACCTTTAGCATTGGGAGAGAGGACAATCATGCCAATAGGTCCATCACCACCTTCGCCTTCATCCCAGGTGATGAAAATGACACCGCCATTCTGGTACGCCTGTGAGCGCATAATCATCGGTATCTGCCGCGAAAGCCAGCTATCACCCTGCTGGATGGGATTAAATGCAGGTAAGCAGGCGTTATGCATGTCATCACATAAATTGGGCGTGATGAAGTTATAGCGTGCAACAGTATTATTCGCCAGGTCGGTTGCCAGTTCCCTATAGGGGCGCTCATGGGCAATACAGTAGGCCGAATTGGGATTGTTATTGTCCGTGACATCATTAAAGAAGACCATTGGGTTATGTTTAGCAGCATACAAGCCCCCGCTAGTTAGCGGGCAAGTGGTGCCACTGATATTTTCTTCGTAAGCTTTCCACGAAATACCGGCATTATGCAGCAACGTGACCAGATGCATCGTGCTGGCCTGATGATTGGCATATGGGTCACTATCATCAGTAACGCCAAAATTCGTACCCGCTTCTAGCCACAGATAGTTCGGCTCACTGGGATGATTCCCTGGCGGATTATAATATTGCTGTGCATAAGAGGCCATCGGCAACAGTGTCTGATTGATGTAGGGAGCAGATGAGTTACCATAGATGTCGGACCAGTTATAGTTCTCCATCACAATCAGAAAGACGGTCTTGTTAGCATGACCATTAGTATTAATAGGAATGGGCCGTTGGGATGGTTTTTGATGACCTATCTCGGTAGATTGTCCCTGTTGTTCCTGTTGCGCTGTTTGCCGCTTACGATATGCTTGATACGCTATACCGCCTACGAGCATCGCAACAAGCGACAAAATCAGCAGCCATATCAGACTCCGTGAGAATTTGGACTTTGCCATTATTAAAAAATCTCTCTAGCAGGAAACTGCTTCCTTCCGATAACGCAAGAATATACTCAAAACATAGTATCCGCTTGTATGCTATGGTAGAGAGACGGAATTGTCAATGTCAGGTTCGCTCTTTGCGGTGCGCTATCCAGTCGTAGATGCGTAGGAGGATGGGGAGAAGGATGAGGATGCCGACGGCATTCACAGCTATGTAACTAAATACAAGATTGAATACACTCAAAGTGGGTATGAGTGCAATCACAATACCAATAAAGAAGGCAATGGCGCTAATCAGTCCTGCCCAGAAAGCAGAGCCGAAAGTGCGATAGCGTCCTTTTGTGACAAGCGTAAATAGTCCGGGAACGATGCCAATAAAAGTTTCACCAATTGAGGTCCAGACAAAGAAGCCGTGGTTAAAAATAGCGTTACCGGCAATACTACCTGCTCCTCCTATAATCAAGCCTACCCAGGGACCGAAGATAGCTCCCAAAAAAAGTGAAACAAGCCAGCCAGGGGTAAAGTCCGTCGAGAACATCGGTATATTGAGACGATAAGAAGCTGTGTAGAGTATAATCCCGATAACGATGGCAATAATTTGTCTTTTGCCAATTTTCCACGCATTAAATGGTTGCTCTTCGCGCTGCTTTTCATGCTTGATAGATACAGGCGCAACTTTGATCGGCTCTAATACAACGACAGGTGGTGGTGGAGCAATGAGAGGTGCTTTCTCAACATTCTTAACTTCTGCAAGCACAGGTGCAACCTCTAGCTGCTCCGGCGTCTTCTGTTCAATCTTGATCGGTGGCGGAGGGGGTATCAGAGGTTTTGGCGCTTCCACTGTTGGGGCCAATGGCTTCTCTCCATCATCCCGCATAGATGCCAATGGTTGCGATGGATGCCCGGCAGCTTGTGCTAGCGCGGTGGCGAACGCTTGAATGGAGCCAAAGCGTTGTTTGGCATCTTTTGCCAGTGCCGCCATGACGACCTGTTCGACATCAGGTAAGATGGAGGGTACTTTTTCGCGCAATGGTGGTGGAGGAGCGAACATATGTTGTACGCACAATTCGGTAAAAGAGCCATGAAAGGGACGTTCTCCACTGAGCCACTCGTAAACGGTAATGCCGAGCGCGTACTGGTCGCTGGCCCTCACCGGCTTGCCTTGAATCTGTTCTGGAGACATATAGGCAACGGTACCAGTAACATCCTGCGTACCTTGATAGCGCGAACTCTGCGAGATCAGCGCGATACCGAAATCACTCAGCAAGATATCATTGCGTGCGCTAAGCAGCATGTTTTCCGGCTTGATGTCACGGTGGACAATCTTCTCAGTATGGGCATACTGTAACGCCTCAGCCACCTGTTGCACATAGGGTACAATTGTAGTTGGTGATAATTGAGTGCCTTTGAGGTAACGAGTGCGCAAGGTACCGCCAGGAGCATAATCCATCACGAGAAAAGGGGTTCCATCAGCGGTGCCAAAGTCGGTTACACGCACAATGTGAGGATGGATCAGGCGTGCCACTATCTGCGCTTCTTTCAAGAAGCTATCCAGATCATCCTGCGCGGAGATGCGGGCCTGTAGCACCTTTACCGCGACCTGAGTTTTCAGGAAGACATGCTCTCCCAGGTAGACATCGGCAAAGCCGCCCTGCCCAAGCAGGCGGATAATGCGATAGTTGCCGAGCTGTTGTCCGGCGCGATCTGTCACAGTCGTACCTACCTTTATCCAAACTTCTTTCTAGCGGCATTATAGATGAGTATGGAAGTATGTGTCAAGGAATCAATATTTGAATATTTGACTCACTGCCACCTTTCCAATACGTGTAATATATCCTGCACGATCTGTTCCAGTGGTTCCAGCGCCACGTATTCGTGAACGGAATGTTCGTTGACAACACCCGTGGAGAGCGTGAAGGCGTTGATGGCCGGGCGGAAGCTGCTGGTATCGCTACCAATAAAGGTTGGACGCAACTGTAATGAGGCACCGCGTTGTGCTAACACAGCTTTATAGGTCTGGAGCAACGGCTCATCCTCGCTAATCGCGTAACCACTGGCGTGTGGATTAACGTGCATCTCGGCATGACCACCAAAGCGTTGTGCCGCCTGCTCAAAAGCAGCACGTATCTGTTGGAGGTAGCGTTGTCGCCGCTCCTCTGGCTCAAAACTGCGCAACTCACCTTCCAGCGTTACCACATCAGGAATAGCATTGCGTGCGGTTCCAGAGCTGAGTCGCCCGATATTGATGCGCGTCTGGTCATTGGCGAATGAGCCATGTGGATACTCGGCGGCACGAAAGATATCGAGCGCGTTGACGGTCTGTGACAAGTCTTTGCCGGGGTGGCCTGTACGACCGGTGATGGTCACATCAAAGGCTTCATAGGTCGCACCTTGCGAGACGACGACGCCAGCCTCAAAAGCGTTATCGAAGACAATGCCGTCATGAACCTGCCAGCGCGTAGCATCGAAGCCACGTGCGCCACACAAGCCGGTCTCTTCTTGTACCGTGAAAACCAACGCAAGCGGCGGATGTGGTAACTGCTGCTCAATAACACGCTTGACGATCTCCAGCACAATGGTGATACCAGCTGCATCATCGGCTCCCAGATTCGTTGCGCCATCGCTATACAATGTGCCGTCGCGCAAAATCGGTGTGTGTCCCAGCCCTGGCGGTACGCGATCCATGTGAGCATTAAGCAGTAATGGTTTCCCTACGCCGTCGAGCCTGGCTGTGAGGTTGCCGGATGCATCGGTTGCGGATGTCAAACCAAGCAGGCTCAACTGTTGCGCGAGATAGCGGCGTACCTGCTCTTCATGGCCGGATGTGCTGGGAATACCAACCAGTTCGATTAACGTCTGACAGAGACGCTCAGAGTACATATGTTTCTCTCCTGTGAATTTATTTGATTCTGTCCCGTCATTATATCAGAGAGCGTCCCATGACCAATTGTGTTCATGCGTACATTCCGCTATAATGAAGCACAGGTTGGCTCTCTTCGCTGCAATTTACGCTGCACTTCTGTTAGGGCAAGCAGCGTTGTGTACATTCCGAGTCAGCCGATAAAGGGGGGTTTTGTGCATGGCTCGCACTTCAACGGAGTTCATGGGTGTACCCGATGAACTGTATCACTGGATACCTGGCGAGATGGTAGTGGTTGTGCGTCTGCCCCGGCTACTAGCCGATGAGACACAAGATACATTAATCGAACAGGTACGAACTCTGCTCAATGAGACGCTTGCGCCATATAATATTATTTTGGAACCCTATGGCACGCATGGTCGTTGGCATGAGATACCCACGATGCCGCCCATTCGTCGCCGTGCGTTCTTCTTTGGTTTACATCATAAACAGCCGCTGGCGGCGCTTTTCTTTCACGCCCGTCATAGCGACCCAGAGGTGCGCGACGCGGTACCAATGGCGCTCACCTACCTGCAACGCCATTTAGAACAACTGGCCGAGCGTGGGCTACATATGGTCTCAGCAATGCCTAACTGGCTGGTCGTGGCCGCTCCTTTGCTCTATGGTGAAGGGGGTACTGCCTGCCCACCACGGCCCGCACCCGCGCTGGACCTGGCTGGTCAGACCAGTGGTCAGATTGGCTGGCATCTAAACGTCTTAGAACAGGGATTGGCACTCGATACACGCGGTAGTGAAGATGTGCTGGTCGCGGTACTAGATACAGCGCCACATCCTGATCGATTGCGCAGTGCCGCGCTACGCCCTGAATGGCGGCGTAACTGGCTCTTACAGCAGTTTGCTAGCGAATTGCGCAACGAGGATGGCTCATTCGCTATCGAATACGACCGCTACCCACTGACAAGTGATGTGCATACCGGTCGAGATCACTACGGTGATGCCCGCTATTATCCTATGCCCGATCACGGTCTGGCAGTGGCTGGCTTAATCCGCGACATGGCTCCTCGCGCACATATTCGCCTGATACGCATCCTCAACGATCACGGTGGTGGTGATCTTTACGCCCTCTACGCAGCCCTGACTGATCTGGAGCGTGAGATGGTAGCTGGTTCTATTCGCCGTCTGGTGATTAATCTCAGTTTGACGGTGATGCCCGATATTCGCCGTTTGCCCTATATCTGGTTCGAGAATCGTCAGTGGGCCAGTTCGCAGTTGAGCGGCGTGCTACGTATTCTCAACCATATCGAAGATGGTCTACGTTTGCTTTTTGATGGTCTGTACGCGCATGGAGCATTAATCGTGGCCGCAGCAGGCAATGATTCGTTTTCCGCGACCGAACAGGGTAAAGCCGCACGTCCCCCCCGCGCACCCGCACGCTATGAGACGGTAATGAGCGTCACAGCAGTCAATAGTAGTTTTCAGCCCGCCAATTTTGCCAATGCGGCTACCATTCCCCCCTCTGGAAGTGGCGTTGCAACCTTTGGCGGCGATGGCTACGGTAGCATCGATATGAATGCCCTACCCGATGCGGTACGTGGCCTCTTCATCTCGCCTACATTCCCTAATGGTGAGCAGAATGCGGCAGGTTGGGCCGATTGGGCTGGCACATCCTTCGCTACAGCCATTATGAGCGGACTTGGCGCACACCTGCTAGCTCAAGGCTGGACAGCCACCAATGTGATGAGCCGTCTAACAGGTGGAAGCGAACGGCGCACCGAGCCACTCTTCGGCACAGCTCCCACTGTCCCACACCTGCTGACAAACACGATGCGGGTACAGCAACGCTTCAGATCGTCCTGATTGCTTGACACTTCATTTTGTATAGTGTATAGTTCAAGCGTGCAGTAGATACGACGTGCAGAATGGTCAGCTCAACGGCTTGACTTTTCGTGCATCAGCGTGGTACAACATAGGTACAGCAATATTGTCTCTAAAGGCAAAGGTGAAATTAACAATGATCGAAACAAGCACGATTACTATGACAACCACGGCGGCGGACAAGGTTCGTGAGCTGGTCGCACAGGAAAATGATCCAACTCTAGGCTTGCGCATTTTCGTCGCTGGCGGAGGTTGTTCTGGTCTGCAATATGGAATGACGCTAGACGAAGAGCAGGATGGCGACACCGTTATCCCGCAGGAAGGCTTCAAAGTCTTTATTGACGAGATGAGCATCGGCTACATCATGGATAGCGAAGTCGATTATGTCGATAGCCTGATGGGCGCGGGCTTTACCGTCAATAACCCCAATGCCGTTTCAACATGCGGCTGCGGTCATTCCTTCAAAACATCTGGTGGCGATGGCGATCCCCGAAGCTGCGGCTGTGGTCACTAGTCGTTTATGCTACTCGTAGCACAAGGGCTTCGCCGATGCGGCAATCGCACAGCATGAGAGAAATAAAAGCTCTTCTGGCGTACTATATGTAGATGCCAGAAGAGCTTTTTAGCATTTTGGTCTCCGGCACTCAAAGTACTCACTCAGAAGGAGCATGCATGAGCAGTAGAATTGCACATCGTCCTCATTACCGCACTATGCGTCAATTGGCACAGGTGTCTCAACGCGCTCGTCAAGATTTCTTTACAAAACATTGGACGTATCGTCGTCAGCATGCACAATTTGAGAAACGCCCTCTCGGCTATGGACTTTCACTCATCCCCACAAGTTATCGTTGGATACAAGGTATTCTTGTATCACAGGCATAGGAAGAGAATAGGCGCTATTATGCGCCTATTCTTCCACCTCTATTTCTGCTTCTTCACGTGGCTCGCTCATGGTTGTCGTTGTCACAGTCGATGGCTCCAGGAAACGCTGTACTAGCATTGCCATATCACGCACAAACTTGGAATTAGCAACGACTTTCTGCGCCCCGGCTGCTAGTGCTTTCGCGCGTGCATCCAGGTCCATATGCGAGCCAAAAGCCAGCACTGGTAGCCCTTGTGCGCAAGCAAGACGAATAGCCTTCTCCCAATCTATCCCCGTTGTGGAGATATTAATAATGACCAGAACAGGCTTTTCATCACCTTCAGCCGCCAGACGTTGCTCAAAGGCTGGCAACGTGCGGGCAGTCATCACCATCCATCCATGATGTTGCAGTGTATCGCGTATCTTCACGGAGAAGAAGAGATCTTTTTCGAGTGCGAGAATTGCGCTTGTCACGGCTTGCTTATCCTAATCATCTGATCGCTCATAAACAGGACGGCGGAAAAGATCGCCCAATTCCTGATTGATGATATCGAGATTCATATAAAGATCGGGAGTTAGCACATGATGCGTGCCAGTGCAATAGGGTTTATCGCATTTTTTGGCATGACTGGTCTGGAATATCAGATTGCCGTTCTCGACCGTCATCCAGATATGCTTGCGTGAATAGCCATCACCCCATTTCAGGATCAAGCCATCTTTATACTCATCAAAACGCCCCTGCCCATAAAGGTAGTCACGGTTGAACAGATTGAGAACTTCGCGCACACGGCTCGCCCGAATGACACGCTCTACCTCTGGCGACATTTTCGTCGTCGCCTCAGCAGCCAGGTCTTCTTTGGGTATCTCCAGCGCACGCGCACTATGCTGTTCCTCGCGGATCATTTGTTGTATCATGCGCCCCTCTTCGTCGCTCAACCCATGTCCCTGACCCACAATTGGGCCTTTGCGGACTGGCTGTCCATTGCTCTGAGGGGTATTATCAGGTCTCTGTGTACCTGCCACAATAAACTCCTTCGTATTTTTTCCGTCGTAGCTATTGTACTATTTCCTCTTGCCATTCAGCATCCTATCTACCTTTTACTGTATCACGCCGCGCAATCAAGGTGCAAACGACACATATTGACACACGACACTCCTACTACGCCACGTTAGGACAGATTTTCCGAACGGATGTCTTGACATTTGTTCTGTGTACTTATTATACTTTTACTATACAGTCCATGTAGTGCTGCATACCTGTTGTAATTAAGAACACAAGTTCTATAGAGATACTGCAATCAAAGAGAACAGGGCCAGCCAATGAGCGTAGATAGAAGCGTCGCGGTCGGCGTTGAGGTGACGAGCGAGCAGACGACTGTGGCGCTGATCGACCGTCATGGCCATATGGTCTATCGAACGAGCGCGAAAACACTGCGAGGGCGCTCCGCGATAGCTACGCTGGAGCCATGCTTACGTGCAATAGAACAGGTCTGTACGCAAGCTCGTGCTGAACGTCTGTACATCAATGGCATCGGCATCAGCATTCCCGGTGTACTGGATGAGAATGCCCGTTGTCCACAAACCATTCCCACCTTACCCGCGCTCAACCAACTTCCGCTCTGTGACATCGTAGAGGCACGTTTCAATGTACCTACACATCTACATGTCGATATGGACGCAGCCCTGCTTGGTGAACATCATTTTGGTAACGGGCGTGGTTTTCAGCGCCTTGTACTACTCAACGTGCAAGCCGTAACAGGAGCGGCACTACTGATCGATGGACAACCTGAGCGCACGTCGCAACATGCTATCGGCCACGTCGCGCATATTGCCTTGAGCAGCACCGCTACGGGACCGCGTTGTAGTTGCGGCAAACGTGGTTGCATCAATACATTGCTTTCGTTCGATGCCATGCAAAAACTGGTACAGCGTGCTATACGGCGCGACGATGAGAGTAGCCTGACATATCGCCTGCTGCATCGTGAGAGCTTCACGCCGCTTCTGCTGGCTGAAGAGGCTGCGCATGGTGACGTGGTAGCGTTGTATATCTATCATGAGATGGGACGCTGGCTCAGTGCCGCCGCAACGCACTATCTCGATCTCTTCTCGCCCCAAATGCTCATTCTCGGTGGCGATCTGCTCTGCACTGGTGACTTTTTGTTGCAGCATGTGCGCAACACCTTCACTTCTTCTACGTCCGCGCGTGTTTGTAGCAAAGTCGAGGTCATGCCTACTCATCTGGAACGTGATGCCGCGCTATTAGGTAGTGTGGTATCATTCTTCTCATGAGAAGAAAACTAAATCTATAGTGAGTACCTGATAGCTATTTCTTGACTTGAAGTAGAGTCAATATTGTATAGTATACTCTATGAGTGAGCAAATTCCTGTCATTGTCATTGATGACACACCAATCAAACGGCGCGGAGTCTGTGAATTTATTGAGGAGACGCCCAATCTGCTCCTGCGCGGACAGGTGGGTGATGCCCATAGCGCCCTCCAACTCATTGAGGCTTTAGCACACGAACAGGCTACGCGGAAAGTACCACTAGCAAATTGGCTGATATTATCAGACCTGCGCCTGGGAAACGATAATGGTGTTGAATTAGGACGCGCTCTCCTGGAGATTGCGCCAGCATTGCGCGTGGTAATCTACACACAAGACCCAAGCTGGACACTGGCTGCTGAGGTTTTCAGACACGAATATACACGACGCGGCACACCCAGAAGCGCGGCAAAGAAAGCAGGGCGTCCGCAGGGGTTGCACGGTTACGCGCTCTTCAATAACATCGAGCCATTCTATCTTGAGCGGATTGCCAGTACAGTGGTAGCGCGTAAAGAGACCTTCATTGACCCGGAGGTGCTAACCTATCTACTCAAACGGCTACAGGGACAACGCCTGACACCGCGCCAGGAGGAATGCGCGACGCTCATCGCGCAAGGCTTGAGCAACGATGATATAGCGATACGTATGGGTTTTCTAAACACGAAGGGCGGGCCGAATATCGGTCCGTTAGAAAATCTGGTCAGTGAACTCTATAATTTCTTTGCGATTTATGGCGCTCCGAGCGATCCAGGGCGGCGCGTTTTGCTGGCTCACGCCTATGAAGCATACGCGGGTCTGCGTCATAACCCTGCTATGACCCCTGAACCTTAGATTCGATCAGCATGCTTTCATCAGCCTGCACCATCGAAGGAGGCAATGGTAACCGCAAAATGAGTTGTGTGCCATGCTCGGCCTGGGGACGCAGTACCGAGCGAATAGCCAGCGTACCCCTAGCCTCACGCACTTTCAAACGGGCTTTGAACAGGCTTGTCTTTTCTAATGGAATACTCTCTGTATCAAAACCACGTCCGTTATCGCTCACTGTGACCTCGATAGCCTGACCACTGATAGCCGTGCGCACAGTCGCAAAGGTAGCCCCTGAGTGATTGTAGACATTGAGGAGCGCCTGTGTGACCGCATAGGAGATGGCTTCCGCAACCTTCTCGCCTTCTGCTGTCTGCTCCAAGTTCGTGCCAAGTTCGTCCATAGCCCACAGGTCAGCCTGCACCTGAAGTGGTGATTCCTGGTGCAGTGCTGGTAAATCCTCGCGTATCAGTTTCTCTAAATGCAGTTTCAAACCCAGGCTACGGCGCTGATAAGCGTCTTCAACCAGCAATTGCAAACCACGCAAGTCACTCTCCAACTCTTCGCTGATCTTACGCACTTTTCCTAGCGCCTCGATAACGGGTTGCACCGCAACTTTACCAGAAGTATCGCGCTCAGCCTCAACACGCAGCTTGTGTTGCCAATAGCCGAGCAGCGAGCGAATGCGCAATGCTTGCTGCTTGGGCTGGTCGTGGATGCGTTGCGACAAAAGAGAACGCAGATGGGCATCGGCGTGTAGCAGCAATGAGGTAGCTTGCTGTAACTCCGCGTTTGTGTCTCGCAACTCTTCCGCCATCTTTTGTTGCTCTTCCATCGCCTTCTGCTGTTCACGCATAGCATTCTCGCGTTGCTCCAGACTCACCTGCAAGCGATCTACCAGACGTAATGAACGAATAGCATAAGCTAGCAGGAATGGGTAGGCAATTGCCAGAATATAAAACATAGGGAGCGGCAACAATGTTTGTCCTGTAAGCAGGATGGGTAGAATGCCCAGGCAGAAGCCCAGACCTACGCCGCCAATCCAGAGTGTGAGCAGGTCGCCGATGCGACGACGGATATGTGCAGGGATCATCACCTGGAGCGTGCGTGTCTCGCCCGGTTGTTGCGGCACGATACGCCACACACGCACAAGCGAGGTGACACCAATGCATAAGCTGATGACACCACCAATGACGCCGTAGCCCAGGCTTACAATGAGATTGATGCGCGTTGGCACCTGACCAAAGATCAGGTAGGAACTCCATTCATAGGCCAGAAGAGCCAGTAGAGGCAGATAGGGCAAGCCATCAATGGCGAGACGCGGCACACGCTCTGTCGTGAGCGCCTCCGGTCGGTACGTCAGACTTAAATGGATAAAGGCCGCGCCGAGTAGGGCGAATGAAGGTACCCACAAAAGCTGAAAAACGACATCAGCTGGATAAGCTTGCTGCACATTGCCCCAATGGCTGTAGAGCAGAAAAAGCATGGCCGGAGGTAAAAGTGTGAGACCCTCTACCGCACCACTCCAATCTGTAGAGGTTGCCAGCAAAATGCCACCTACGAGTAACCAGCTCAAACCCGCCAGGAAAGCCAGCCCATAATTCTCGAACCACATGCCGAATGTAAAAGTGTAGGTAGTATGTGTAATTTGCATAATTTGCTGGTTATGCTGCACTGTATAGGTCAGTTGTGTACCAGGACTGACACGCCGATAGACACGCGATAATGCGTCGGACCCTTTCTGTCCATCAACAGCGATGATACGACTATTACTAGTCAGCGAGTCAGCTGAAATCGGGATGGGAGCGAGTTGCGGGGGCGTGGAGACAACAACAACTTGCCCATCAGTATTATCGATGGCCCAGAAAAAACCGCCAAAGGTCTTGCCAACCTCATTTAATAGGCGTATGTGTCCCACCACACTCAATCCAATCAGAATAAACGCCACCAAGATATAGATGAGTGTCAGTCGGGAACGTAGTTGTTGCCACCAAGTAGGTGTTGCCTGCACAGGTAAAATAGACACGTCTTAGTCTAGCATGTATGTTGTTACGTCCGCAAGGTATGCCGGATGGTAGAGGAAAATCCCTCTTGCAAAAATATTATCATTCCTGTAAAGAGGCTTGCGATACCAACATCGCTATGGTATAGTATGAATAGTTGCATGGATGTACAATTATACAGGTGAAAGCGAGATGGGTCAATGGGAGCAGCGAAACATGAGGAAGGCAGAGTGACTGTCTCACCAATTGATATGTGCCAGGAACGCATTGTGCATGAAGAGCAGATGCAGCACGTGCGCAAACAGGCGTTGAGTAGCGAGGAGGCTACACGGATTGCCTCGCTCTTTACTGTGCTAAGCGATCCTACCCGTGTGCAAGTAGTCTATACGCTCTTATCAGCCCCACAGGGAGAGTTGTGCGTCTGCGACATCGCGGCTGCACTGGGACGCGATGATACGACCATTTCACATCAATTGCGCGTGTTACGCAATCAGCAAGTGGTGGCGATGCGCAAAGTTGGGCGTGTTGTCTACTATCGGCTAGTCGATGCCCATATTCGTCAACTTCTGCAAATGAGCCTGGCCCATACGATAGAGTCCTGTGAAAGCTCTCTGTCGGAGGTTCTGCATGGGCAAACAGTGGAGGTATCAGCATGAGCGCGGTGAAGAAGCCGGATATGCATGAAACACCATTAGCCGCGCAACGTCGCGTGGTCCAACATGGACAGCAGCCTCATCAACATGTACATTCACATGACCATACGCATGGCATGGCAAAGCAGAGCCTGCGCCTCGCTTTCTTCCTGACCATCATTATCCTCGCAGCTGAATTGACTGGTGGCTTGCTGGCTAATTCGCTGGCTTTGCTCTCAGATGCCGGTCACGTGGTAACAGACATCTTCGCGCTCGGCCTGGCATGGTTTGCCGCCGCTCAGATTGAGCGTCCTTCCAATGAACGCAAAACCTTTGGCTATTATCGCGTCGGCATTCTGGCCGCGCTGATTAATGCCGTTACATTGATCGTGATCGCTCTTGTGATCGTCTGGGAGGCCATTCAGCGTTTCCAGCATCCAGAACCCATTCAGCCACTAGCCATGTTTATCTCGGCGGGTATTGGCATCGCGGTCAACCTGTTTATCGGCTTTGGTTTGCATAAGCAAGATGATCTTAATACCCGTGCTGCTTTTCTACATGTGATAGGTGATGTTGGTGCCTCTATCGGCGTCATCATAGCGGGCCTGATCATTTTGCTCACGGGCTGGACACCCATAGACCCCCTGCTCTCAGTCGGCATCGCTATCCTGATCGCCACTGGTGCATGGCGCATCTTGCGCGAGACCTCCGATATCCTGCTTGAGTCTTCGCCGAAAGACATTTCTATGCAGGATTTGGTACGTGACATCCGCCAGGTACAGGGCGTCCAAAACGTTCATGACCTGCACGTGTGGTGCATTACCAACAATATGTATGCGCTCTCCTGCCACGTCCTGATTGATAATCTGCCACTCAGTACCAGTTCGTCAATTCTACAAACCATCAATGCCTTGCTTGCTGAAAAGTACTATATCGGCCATAGCACCATCCAGTTCGAGAACGACGCCCACGAGGGAGCCTGCTGCGAGATGGATGGGCTTTACTGCGATATGAAGGGCCAACAAAAGACGCATGAGGAATGCGAGGAATATAGTTATGAACATTAGAGCCTATATAACCTGAGTGGAGAGTGAAAATTATGAAGCCTACTGCACATACTTCGTTTCACGAGACAAAATCGTGCTAATAGCTGTCGGTTGAGAACTTAATACATGCAAATCTTTGTTATCAATGAGGATTAGACGAAGATTTGTCGTCTGCTTAATAGCTTTTACATAATCAAAAGCTGCATTACTAAATTTACCAGTCGTTACCATCATAATGACATTAGATTTTAAGTAGAAGGTTAAGCCCACTTCTATAGCTATATCCTCCATAGTAACAATAGCAGTATCCTTGCATTGAATTTGCCAGCGATGAAAAACGAGGTGGCTACTTTCTGCTAAAGCATCAACTTCAACGCCTTTGGTTTGTTGTGGCCTGAGACGCCATTCTACAAAATGTAAGCCAATAAGATCAATCAGACCAAGCACGAGTGTTTCTAACACTTTCTCTTTGACGCTTGCATCTGAACCATCTAACTCGCCAATAATTTTTGTCAGTGGAAGATCACTTTTCGCCATATCCACTCCTCATCGGTCAGGATTATTTGTTCTATATATTGCTCTTTCTCCGCTCCATTGTCAAGTTTTTTTCATCGTCGGCTTACTTGACATCTCTCCCGATTCACGTTTACAATAATGACTAGATAGTCAGAAAATAAATATCAGTCATAAACTGAACAATAGATGTCTAGGGAGGATGTATCCGCGATGCAAACCACACAGGCGTCTCGCTCACTCAAGGAACGCCAACGACAGAGGCACTGATTCTCCAGGTGGCCGAGGAGGTCTTGCTGGAAAAAGGCTATCACGAGACCTCAGTTGATGAGATTGCCGCACGAGTGGGCATTGCGAAGGGAACCGTCTACCTGCATTTTCCTGGCAAGGAAGACCTGGTAGTGGCGATTTTCTCGCGTGATATGCAGAGTTTTTTGCAGCGCGTTGACGAGGTTATTACCACACAGCCGACAAGTCGGGCGAAGTTAGAGGCCATCCTGCACCTGCTTTACACAGGCTTATTCTGCAAACACGCGCAGTTTCTCTATACAATGTACAACAATGTAGACCAGCAGCGCCTGCTGAAAGAAAAGGGTACGCACATGCGCGAACTATGGGAACAATTCGCCACCCGTGTCCGCACACTACTCATAGAAGGCAAGAGCGACGGCGAGTTCGACAGCGATATTCCCACAGAAGTGATGCTCGGCGCGTTCTTTAGCTTGCTCTCACCACACAGCTACGAACGTCTATCGCGTAACGTGCAGATGCCACCAGAAGAGTTAATAGCCTATCTTGCCCGCATCTACTTTCGTGGTATCGCGGCACGATCATAAAAGTATACACACAAGGCAACAGCACCCAGGACAATCTCCGACAGGGCGATCCCTCGCGTCGCCCTGTTCCTCTTACTCGAATGGCATTGATCCCTCGCGTCGCCCTGCCCGTATGTCTGCTTTCCCTATAGCCCCACATATTTTACTTGTTAGAATTTTGCGTATATGCGCAGATAATTTGCGCGAATGTGCATTGACAGCGCACCATTTGAGCGGTTATACTATGAGTAAGGTAGAGATAGCAGGGAATTGATCTGATTATGCTACCAGTGAAAGGAAGTATGCTATGAAAGTACTTGTCACCGGAGGAGCTGGCTATATTGGCTCACATACAGTGCGTGAGTTGTTACAGCGTGGCTATGAAGTTGTTGTGCTGGATACGTTAGAACGTGGTCATCTACAAGCTGTGGCGGGTGTATCACTGATACAAGGCGATACTGGTGATGCGGCTCTGCTGGATAGTCTCTTCGAGCAGTATAAACCGGATGCGGTTATGCATTTTGCAGCTTACAAAGCACCAGGAGAGTCGATGGCAGCGCCTGAGATATATTTCAGAAATAACGTGTGTGGCACGCTGACATTGTTGGAAGCGATGGTGCGCCACCACGTACAATTTTTCGTTTTCTCGTCAAGCTGCTCAATCTTCGGTACACCTAAGCAGTTGCCGGTAGCGGAAGATGCGCCGGTAGGGCCAGAGAGTGTGTATGGCGAAACAAAGTTAATGGTTGAGACCTTGCTGAAATGGTTTGATCGTACCCGCGACCTCAAGTCTGTCGCATTGCGCTACTTCAACGCCGCTGGTGCTGCTCTTGATGGCACACTGGGTGAGGATTGGAGCGTTACGCTGAATCTTGTTCCGTTAGTGATGAAAGCTGCTGTGGGCAAACGTGCATCCGTGCAAATCTTTGGGACGGATTATCCAACACGTGACGGCACGGCCATCCGCGATTATATTTATATCGTTGATCTGGCAATTGCGCATGTACGAGCTTTAGAGCATCTGGTGGAGACACAGCAAAGTACGGCTTACAACCTGGGGACAGGCGTGGGCTATACTGTACAGGAAGTCGTAGACATGGCAAAGCGTGTCAGTGGCGTTGATTTCAAGGTTGAGCGCGTAGGCCGACGCCCTGGTGATCCTGTGGCGATCTGGGCGGATAGCAGCAAAGCTGAGCGTGAATTGGGCTGGAAGGCTCAGTATGGTCTGGAAACGATAGTGCAAACGGCATGGCAGTGGCATAGCACGCATCCTGATGGCTTTTAAGCAGGAGAGACCATGAACAATCACCATCAGCAAACTCCGGCCTGGGAGGAACGCTGGCATCCGTTGCGTGAAGAATGGATTATCGTCGCGGCCCATCGGCAAAATCGGCCCTGGATTGGGGCTACTGTGGCAACCGAGAGCGCAACCATTCCATCCTACGTTGCCGATTGCTATCTGTGTCCTGGCAATCAACGTATTAGTGGTCATGTCAATCCGCCATACCAGCAGACATTTGTGTTTGATAATGACCATCCTTGCGTGGGCATGGATGCGCCAGTTGAGATACGTGTGCCGCCTGGGCCATATCGTTCACGCCCAGCACAGGGCTATGCACGAGTTATCTGTTATAGCCCACGTCATGATTTGACGATGGCGGAGATGTCGTTAGACGAGATTTATCAGATTGTGCAGGTCTGGCAACAGCAGACGTTTGATCTGGGGCAACGTCCACAGGTCAAACATGTTCTGTGCTTCGAGAATAAAGGCGAGGTGGTCGGTGTCTCTAATCCACACCCGCATAGCCAGGTCTATGCCACGAACTTTGTTTTTAAGACGATAGAGACGGAACTACTGGCATCGCAACGCTATCTTAACGAGCAAGGCGAGACGCTTTTCACGGCCATCATCAAGGCTGAGCAGCAGGATGGGCGTCGTATCTTATATGAAGATGAACATGCTATCGCCTTTGTTCCCTACTTCGCACGTTATGCCTACGAGGTTTATGTCGCGCCCAAGCGGCGTGTGGCCCACATCTATGAATTGAATGATACAGAAATAGCATCGCTGGCACGGGCTATGAAAGATGTGACGGTGCGCTTTGATAATCTCTGGCACATGTCGTTTCCCTATGTGATGCCGTTGCACCAAGCTCCTACGGATAATGAAGACTATCGCAGCTTCCACTTCTTCATCGCCTTTCACCCACCATTTCGCCGCCCACACGTGCTAAAATATCTGGCGGGACCGGAGATTGGCGGCGGCAATTTCGTCAGCGATACGCTGCCGG
>JAJZEJ010000594.1 GCA_021828635.1 Chloroflexota bacterium | reverse complement strand
TACCGGCGATTGTAGCGGCTATCTTCGCCATCATTCTGCCTCTACTGGGCGTGACCTCTGTGCTTGCTGATATTGGTTTTGCCATCTGTGCTTTTACCGCCAGTGCCATCTTCTATGAATTGTGGCGCGGAGCACGGGTGCGCCATAGCCACGGCGAGCCATATGTGCTGGCCTTCTTTATGCTCTTCAAACGCTATCGGCAGCGTTATGGCGGCTACATTGTTCACCTGGGCATGGTGGCCTTGACACTAGGTATTATCGGCTCACAATTCTTCCAGCAACAGCAGGATGCCACGCTCAATGCAGGCCAGAACGTGACTATCGCAGGCTATCAGTTCACCTTCCTGGGCAATGTTAATACGCAAAATAGCGATAACCAGAATATCACAGCGCAGTTAGAAATTTGGCAGAATGGGCAATTGTTGCGCTACATCTATCCTGGGCGCACCATCTATACCAACTTCCAGAATCAGCCAGTCAGCCAGATTTCGATTACGACGATGCCGAACCTGACGGACGTGTATGTCTTCCTGGCAGATTGGCAGGGCGCGGGACAGGCGCAGATTCGTGTCTTCATCAATCCTCTGGTCTCGCTGGTCTGGTATGGTGGGCTGTTCATGCTCATCGGCGGCGTCATCTGCTGGTGGCCGGAACGACGGCGCGTGGCGACGCGGGCGACAACGGCAACAAAACAGATAGTTGAGGCCAGTCCAGAGGCAACAACCACGCCGGTCTAGGAGGATGCAATCATGAGCGAGACAAGCGGGCAGATCACGAATAATCCGTCTATCGTAGGGGCGAGAATGGATGGGTTGGGGGGGGTTGACCCTTGTGGTCGCCCGTCGTCCCCCCATCAAGCCAAACAGCAAAAAACGATTGTGCATACCGATCATCAGCCGCCAGCCTGGTATCGCTCCCGTCCTATGCTGATCGTGGCGGCAATTGTCATTTTGCTCGCTATCAGTTGGACCTTCATGCTCCTGCGCAATCAGAGCAGTAAAACATTAGATCAGCGTGTCTATGAAGTGGCATCGCAGCTTAAATGTCCCATTTGCGAGGGCGAATCGGTCGCCAATTCGCCATCCGGTCTGGCGCAGGAGATGCGCGGCGTTATTCGCCAGAAGTTGCAAGAAGGCCAGTCAGAGCAGCAAATCATCCAATACTTCGAGACTCGCTATCCAGGGATTGTCTGGTCGCCGCCCTGGCAGGGCTTCTCGCTACTAGCGTGGCTTGTTCCCATCGTCTTGCTGCTTGGCGGCACTATTGTCGTCTTCACTGTGATGCTCGATTGGCGTAAAGCTAGCGTTGTTCCAGTTTCAAGCGATGTCAATGGGCGCGACGAGAGCGGTGAAAACGATTTGGGCGAATATCGGCAACAATTGGAAGAGGAACTGGCGGCGGAAGACCCGCTATTCTGGCACAAGGAGGGAAAAAACTGATGGCAATACTAGTGGCATTTGGCTTAGGTCTGGCGGCGCTGGCCTTTGTCCTCTATCCAATCTATCATCGTAGCGCAGAGAAAACGCGGGTAGTTTTGGAGAACAGCAACTCAACACATACCCCTCATACGATCATGGACCAGGAGCAGGCGGCGCGTAACGCTCTGCAAGAGGTGGAACTGGACTATCAACTCGATAATATCTCGGAAGAAGATTATAACCAATTGCGCGAACGCTATATACGACGCGCCGCTGTGGCTCTGAAAACGCGCTTTGAGCAAGAGCGAGCGCGTGAGCGAGAACTTGATGAGGCGATTGAGGCGCAACTAAACAAGCTCAAGGAACAGGAGCGCGATGAACAACCAGCTGAATAAATTCCGTCCCTACGGGTTGCTTTTTGTGCTGCTATGTAATATTATATTCTTCTTCCTGCTCTCACCATCGGCCTCGGCTCATATTACTGCAACTGGCAACGGGCGCATTTATGGGCAATTGCTGGATAGCACAAAGAATAATGCACTCCTGGCTGGGCAGACGGTGACACTGCAAGTGGCGCAACTTGGCAATGGTAGCGACCTTGCCACGGCGACAACTGATGCACATGGCGACTATAACTTTCCTAAGCTATCGACCGATAAAACGCTCAACTATGCTGTCTATATCCATTATCAGAATGCGCAATACGTGAGCGATATTATCACACTGGATAGTAAGCCGGTACAGCAATTAAACCTGACCGTGTACGACGCCACATCGAATAGTTCTAAGCTGGCAATTGTCGATAGCACAATCCTGATTCACGAGCCGGATACCCAAAAAGGCATCATTACCATCTCTGAATTTTTTGATTTCGAGAATCTGGATCGCTATACCTATGTCGGTTCACTCGATGCCAGCAAAGGCAAGCCCAATGCACTGCTCTTCTCATTGCCGGTGGGAGCGCGTAACGTCGTCTTGAGTCAGGGCTTTGGTGGCTACAATGTCATTCAAGTTGATCGCGGCTTCGCCTCCAATGTGGCACTGTTGCCAGGGACATCACAACTGGCCTTCTCGTTCGATGTGCCATATAACTCGACCAGTTATGATTTCAGCTATACAGCCTTCTATCCCACCCTTTCCGTCTCTGCGCTGGTACCACCCGACCTTGAGGCTAACTCGGCATTGCTGACATCAGCGGGTCTCATCACTACCAATAATCAGCCCTATCATGTCTTCAAAGGCAGCAATCTACTAGCAAATCAGGGATTCCGCGTCGCGCTCAACGGCTTGCATCTACCGGCGACAGCCAGCATACCACAGTTCAATACCGGACTAATCTGGCTCGTGGTGGCCGTGTTGCTGATGTGTGCTATCATCCTCGTAACTGCTTTTGTCTATCGCTGGCAAAATGCTCGCACGGGACACAACACACATGGCAAAGCAAAGCCGAATCATAAACAAATCGATAAGCAGGACCGTGTTGAGCGCGGAGAGAAACATGAGCATAGTGAACACAAAGCTGGCGGCAAGGCGCATAATGAGCAGGAGGCACTGTTAAAAGAGTTGCTAACACTGGATAAATCATACGAGGCAGGTAAACTCTCGAAAGCAGAATATCAGGCGCGGCGTTCTAAAATCAAGGTGCGTCTGCGCGAGTTGATGCGCGAACAGGAGACAGCACACCGGTGAGCAATGCCTATTTGGCGATACATGGACTCAAAAAAAGTTTCGCGCTCAAGCCAATTTTGCGCGGCATCAACCTGGAATTGGCGCAGGGGCAACGTCTAGCCTTGATGGGAACCAACGGCGCGGGTAAGACCACCTTACTACGCATCCTGGCCGCTTTAACGAAGGCCGATAGCGGCACGGTGACGATTGCGGGTCTGGATATAGCGCAAGATGCGCAACAGATACGCCATCTCGTTGGCCTGGTCGCGCATCAACCTTACCTATATGAGGAGTTGACGGCCCTGGAAAACCTGCTCTTCTTTGGCAAGCTGTACAATGTGCCATCGGCGCGAGAACGAGCAACAGAATTGTTACGGATGGTCGGCTTAGAGCGGCGCGGGCGTGATCGTGTGGGAACCTTCTCACGTGGACAGGTGCAACGTCTGGCCTGGGCGCGGGCTTTGCTGCATCGACCACAATTATTGCTACTCGATGAGCCGGATACGGGCCTGGATAGCGAAGGGGTGGCGCTCATCGAACGGTTGCTCACCATGCACACACAGCAAGGTGGTACGACGCTTTTCACGACGCATCAGTTAGAGCGGGCCTTGCATCTAGGCGATCAAGTGGCAATGTTAGCCAATGGGCGCATCGTCTATCAGCAGGAGACTACAACAGTAGAGCTAGAGGGTGTGCGCCGCACTTTTGAGGAGGTGGTACGGTGAGTGGCATGATGACGGTGCGTGTGTTTTTTATGCAGGTCTGGGCTATTCTATGGAAGGATATTCGTTACGAACTGCGCAGCAAGCAAACCTGGACAGGCATGGCGCTTTTCGCATTGCTGGTGCTGGTGATTTTCAACTTTGCCTTTGACCTGCGTGTTGATAATAAAGTGGCCGTCGCGCCGGGGGCATTGTGGATTGCTTTCGTGTTCGCCAGCCTACTAGGTTTGGGACGCACGGTAGCGGCTGAACGTGAAAAAGGCTCGATGGATCGCCTGCTGCTCTGTCCGGTAGACCGCAAAGCGATCTACCTGGCAAAGCTCTTAGGCAATTTGCTTTTTATTGGTGTCGTAGAGATCGTGGCGCTACCTGTCTTCGCGGTGCTATTCGATGTGCCACTGCTTGTAGGCGCGTTAGTGCCGATTGTGTTACTCGGTTCGCTGGGTATCGCGGCCATTGGCACGCTGTTCTCAGCGATGGCAGCGGCGACGCGAGCGCGTGAATTATTGTTACCAATTCTGGTATTTCCATTGATTGTACCGATTGTGATTGGCGCGGTGCGCCTGACCGAAGACCTGCTGGCTCCGGTCGCCAACGAGCCACCCTGGTTAGGTCTGATCATTGCCTTTGATGTGATCTTTTTGAGCATTTCGACGCTCGTGTTTGAATATGTAATTGAGGAATAAAGGTTATGGCTATAGCAAATCGCGCTCCAGATCTGGGGCAGGTAGAGGGCAAGGCCACCAGTGGCGGCAAGATGAGCGAACTACCCATTGCTACCCTGATCCTGGGCATTCTCTCCTTTGTGGGTATGATGATCTCCCTATGGATGATCTTTCTCTATGCACCTCAAGATGCGATTGAGGGGCAGGTGCAGCGTATCTTCTACTTCCACGTGCCGATGGCCTGGCTTGGCATGCTCTCATTCATTATTATGGCCGTCGTGGGTGTCGTCTATCTCATCAAGAAAGACGAACGATGGGACATGGTTGGACGCGCCGCTAGCGAGGTCGGCATGATCTTCCTGACGCTAGCAATCATTCTCGGCTCGCTGTGGGGCCGACCGATCTGGGGTACATGGTGGACCTGGGATCCCAAACTGACAGCATGCTTAATTCTCTGGTTCATGTATGTCGGCTATATGATGGTGCATAGCTACATGGGACGCACACCCGAAAGCGCACGTGCCGCCGCAGTGGTGGCCCTGATTGGCGTTGTCGATGTGCCGATTATCTACGAGGCCACTAACTGGTGGCGCACACTGCATCCCGCCGCTGAGATCGGCGTAGCGGGTGCCTTGCCACCCTCCGTCACCCTGACGCTGATGGTTGCATTGACTACCTTCACGCTACTGTACAGCTTCATGATGATTCAGCTTTATCAACTGGTGAAAATGCAAACGCTCGCGCAACGCCTGCGTGCCACTGTCGAATATGAAATCGGTGAATAGGGAGAGAACGTTATGCAAGGCATGTCTTATCTGATCGCGGCCTACACCATCGCATGGGTTGGCCTGTTCGCTTACCTGGCGTTTATTGTTATGCGTATTCGTGGCGTGCGCACCGAACTGGCTGCCGCACAAGAGTTGGTGCGTGAGCGACAAGAGAAATTACAAACCAACGAGAAATGACTCTCGTAGGAGCGTGATTCATCACGCCCTGGTACCCCATCGAGTGGTGAGCGGCATGATGAACCACATCCCTATAAGGGTCATATGAAGATTGACATAGGAATAGAGGATAATGTGGAATGGATACACAAGAGAAGACAGTCGTACCAGAGATAGACACAACAGAAATAGAGGCGCGCAAGGGCTTAGCGGATGGTGTACGCCTCCCATTGCTGATTATTGGTGATGCCATCATCTTCATCATCTTCGCCGCCATTGGACGACGCAGCCATGATGAGGCGGCTGGCGTCAGTTCGCTACTACAGGTGATCGTAACGGCGTTGCCATTCGCGGCGGGCTGGTTTATCGTCTCGCCGTTTCTTGGCGCATACCGCCGTGGGCTGGAAGTGAAGCCGAGCGCAATGGTCAAACGAACGGCGCTGGCCTGGCTAGCTTCGTGGCCGGTGGCAATGGCCCTGCGTGGCATCTTTGTCGATCATGGTGTGCCGCCACTCAGTTTTGCCATTATTACGCTGATCTCCAACACAATTTTATTGCTCATCTGGCGCTGGCCGCTCTCGCTGATTGTGAGCCGCGTAAAGGCGCGATAATAAATTTTAACTATCCCCATCGGCATCGTAGGGGCGTGATGAACCAGTTATGCGGCTCTTCGGGCAAAAAGGCCGTCATTCATGACGCCCCCTACAGGCCAGTTATCACATGAGGTTAGGAATCAGAATGCGGAAGATTCATCAGCAACCAGCGCACTGCATCTTC
>JAJZEJ010000480.1 GCA_021828635.1 Chloroflexota bacterium | reverse complement strand
GCACAAACCATGCGCAATACAACGCTACCTGTCAATGGCAAACGCTGGGCCGTCCTCGGTGATATTTTCGAGCTTGGTAGTTATGCGCGTGAGGAACATCGTGAGACGGGCGCGGCACTGGCCGGAGATGTAGATTATCTTGTAGCCATCGGCGACAAAGCGCGTTTCTTTGTTGATGGAGCCATTGAGGCTGGAATGCCCACGTCGCATACCTGGTATTTTGCTTGCGATGTTGAGCGTGCTACCGAACTTGAAGCAGCCAAACGAGCTACTGCCGATCTGCTCAAACACGAGGTGCATGAACACGATCTGTTGTTGCTCAAGGGTTCGCGTGGCATGCGTCTCGAAACGTTGCTAGCAATGTTGTAAGGGAAAAGCCAGTAGGGGCCGGTTCCACCAGTTTCACGGCATCTGACCGCGTCCGCCTTGCCCAAGCATTTATCGCGCCTAAGCACGGACGGATGCGGTAAATCGGTCCCTACCGGCATTCTACCTTCGAGAGCGCAAGGGCCAGGTGGTCTGTATGCTCCGGCAGACCGACGGTGACGCGCAGGTAGTTGTGCAGATAGGGGTGGTTGAAGTAGCGCAACAGGATACCATAGGACTCGACGACGCGCTTCACCTCTGCCATGCGCACCTCTTCGTCGCGCACACGCGCTAGAATGAAGTTACCTTGCGAGGGGATTGGCTCCAGATAAGGCTGTTCGTGTAGCACAGCGAAGAGCCGTTCGCGTTCCTCAATTAGACGCTGGACATTGGTCATTGTATAGTCAAGCTGCTTGAGCGTCTCGATGGCGGCGATATGACCAGCCAGGTTGACCTCGAACGGACATTGCGCACGTTTCAGGTATGTAACAATCCATTCAGGGAAGATGCCATAGCCAATGCGCAAACCGGCTAATCCCGCCCACTTACTGAATGTGCGCATGACGACCAGATTGGGATATTGTGGTACAAGATGCGCCAAGCCGCCCGGTTGGCTTGAAAACTCCACGTAGGCCTCATCGACCATCACAATGCGTCCCGTTTCCAGCAGGGCTAGCACGTCCTCTTCGCTAATAGGATTGCCAGTCGGATTGTTCGGTGAGCAGAGAATAATCATCTTTGTTTCTGGTGTCAGGCTGGCCTGAATACGTTCAACATCGACTTCGTAGCCATCGGTGCGTGGAACCTCCAATACATAGGCACCGCAAAAAGTGGTGATGAAGGTATAGAGCGAAAAGGTTGGTGGACAACAGATGATATTATCGCCAACTGAGAGAAAAATATGCCACAAAAGATTAATGAGTTCATTACTGCCATGACTGACCACAATATAACGGCTATCTACACCAGT
The DNA here is from genome assembly GCA_021828635.1 of Chloroflexota bacterium. The sequence goes on along the minus strand of JAJZEJ010000480.1, from coordinate 4,892 downwards.
ATAGGTCGCCAGTGCCTGACGTAAGGCAGTGGAATTGGTATCTGGATAATGATTATAGTTACGGTGGTCGCCCAAAGCGGCGCTAACCTGCGGCGCGGGTGGGTAGGGACTTTCGTTGCTATTCAGCTTGATGAGCTGATGGAGTGGAATACCAGTACGCTGGCTGAAAGCCTCCTGCGACTCACCGGGTATATATGCTGCCATACGGTCCATCTCTGGGCGCACGGACACAGTGAGGGGAGAAATTGTATTCATAACATATCCTGGATAGCTATTTTTCGGCATCGGCATCAACAAAAATTTGGGCAGGGCGACGGATAAGTGAACTGCGGGGTGACAAACCACTGTTCAACGAACCGCTGGTGTTATTACCGAAGCGAGGCCGGACAGTCGGCTGGGCATCGGGCGTCTCGTGCGTGCGTTCGCGCTCACGACCTTGTTGCAGCATGTCCAGACCACGTCGGAGTGTCATCATATCGCGCATGAAGCAAGCGACAGCAGAGGCTGCTGAGCCTTTCTCTTTGGATGCATCAAAGCGGCGTCCAGTTGCTTCACCGGCTGCCTGGGCCGCCTCAGCCATTGGGTCAGAGGTTTTGGCTGCATAGGCATCCTGGAAGATGTCGTCCCAACTTCCCCAACGGCCACGCAGAGGTTTCCAGCCAAGCTGGCTATCGCTGACCGTGCGCCATTTCTCCTCGGTGTATTGAATCCAGTCATCGAGCAGGCGTGCATAGGCATCCAGTTTCTGGCGCAGTTGCTCTTCCTCGACTGAGGGACGTTGCGGGAAGCTCTGTGGTAGGCCATCTGTACTCTGTGTACTAACAAAGCTGCTATTATTTAATGTCTGATAGGCTAGCGTAGACTGTCCCGCATACATAGTGGACATGCCCTGGATCGAAGAACCCATACCGGGGAACATGCCAGTATTTGCCAGCGAGGAGAAATCGGGAGCCATCTGTCCATTGGGCAGGCCAAGCAAGGGTAGTTCTGTACCTGCTGGAAGCTCACCAAGCACATGGATACCACTTCCATGAAAGCCTGGACTCAGCATCTGTGTGCCATCTTCCAGCATAATGGTCTCCGAGAGAGCAGAAAGGCCACCAATGACAATCTCCTCGTGTCCCACAGCGTCTAGGATGCGCCAGGCCAGGCGTGGATGGCGCAAGGCCCACCAGACACGACGCGAAATAAACGTGCTGGCAAAAGTAAAGTTCACGACGAGCCAGACGATGCCACGCACGGCGAGCCAGTTGAGGAGCGCGACCACGATAATCCAATACCAGGCGTCGTGCTGCCCCACTTCTTCGATGAAGGTTAATACGGCGGCAACTGTCAGGCTTGGATCGCGGAAAGGATTGATAGCATCAAGAATCCGCCCAGACCATTTTTTCCAGCCTGTTTTCTCTTCCAAGATACACTCCTCTCGCTCCGTTGCTGGTCCAACAGGATAAATTCGACCATGTATTTGTTGAGAGATTGTAGCATGTCTCTCTTTGTAGCTGCAAGTTTTCGCCTTTGCATGGGTAATTCTGGTGAATTACAGATTAATCGTGTTCATCCATGCTTTTCAGAAGGCTTTTCAGTTACTTTATCTCATCCTACCTACTGATAACGAACTGTGCCATTTGTTTCGAGGGTAGCGGTACTTAGGTACCAGCTATACCAACGTGATTTCTGTAGAGGCCAACATATCACGCCTGTATGGTGTGATCGCTGGATGAATAGGTCATGTGAGTCGAAAAATACCAGCTTAAACGTGTCATGAGAGGAACCTTCTAGCCTATTTTGGCATTGTATATAAAGGGAACAGTGGGTGAACCTTCCTTCATACGAAAGGACGTTGGTTTGGGGAGGCGGAAAATTGGTAACTCTGCTTCTTTATGTGGTACTATAGATAATGGTGTCTTGTGTGTCTCAGTCGTATGGATTCAGTGTTTTCACGTGTCAGACCGTGCCATGCGTCTTCTTTGTAGCGCAATGAAGCACTTGAGAGCCTCACGGAATTCACGGTCTCAGAGACCAGAACAGCATACACCTGTTAGAAAGGATACAGTACATGCCCACGCGGACGACGATTCAAGAGCCTCCGCAGTTGATGCATGCCCAGCGCCTGATTATTGCATCGAATCGAGGACCCGTCGAGTACCAACTCAGCCATGATAAATCCCTTAAACCACGCCGTGGGGCGGGTGGGATGGTCACGGCCCTGATCGACGTTGGCAATCGAATGGATGTCACCTGGGTAGCAATGGCTATGACGGAAGGAGACCGGATAGCGATTCGGGAAGCTCAACAGAAGGGAGAACCCCTTTCATCGCCTCTACGCGGTCAGAAGATGCAGCTTCACTATGTAGTCATTTCTAAAGCCGCTTATCGCAAACATTACGAGAAGATCAGCAACCAGCTCCTCTGGTTCTTACAGCATTACCTGATTGACCCCACGCAAGATTTGAACACGTTACGCCACATTCAAGGAGATTGGAACGAGGGGTATGTTGTTGCCAATCGGGCGCTTGCCGAGGCAATTAACGTAGAGATTGAGCGTGCGGATAGTGTGCCGGTCGTGATGCTCCAGGACTATCACCTCTATCTGACCGCCGGCATGATTCGCCAGATGCAGCGCGTCAAACATCCCACGATCACAATTCAGCAGTTCATTCATATTCCCTGGCCTGATGTGCGTTGCTGGCATTTCCTACCCAGCAATATTACGCAGGCCATTTATAGTGGCCTGATTGGTAACGATATCATCGGTTTCCAGACTGAACGTGATGCACGTAACTTTTTGGAAGGCGCACGCACATTGCTGGAAGGCGCGGATGTCGATTTTGAAGAAGGCGCAATCTTCTGGCAAGGGCGTCGCACGCTGGCGCGTGCCTATCCCATCTCCATTTCGGTGACGGAGGAGCGCCGTGTAGTGAGTAGCGCGGCGGGTAAACGTGCTGCTGAGAAGATCAAGCCACTGTTACGCGAACACACGATTATGCGCGTTGATCGTCTAGAGCCAACCAAGAACATTTTACGTGGTTTTCAGGCGTATGATAAGTTGTTAGAAGAATATTCTGAGCTACATGGTCACGTTACATTCCTGGCCTTTCTCGTCCCTTCACGTCAGGCTCTCCCCGTCTATCGTCGCTATACTGCCGATGTGCTAGCCGCCATCGATGATATTAATCAAAAGTATGGTAGTGACGATTGGACTCCTATCCATGCTTTCTGTGATAATGATCGCACACGCGCCCTGGCCGCAATGCAATACTATGATGTTTTGCTGGTCAATCCAATTATTGATGGTATGAACCTGGTAGCCAAAGAGGGACCAGTTGTCAATCAGCAGGATGGTGTCCTGGTGCTATCGCGCACGGCTGGCGCGTTTCAGCAACTGGCGAAAGGTTCGATACCTACCTCACCGACCGATGTCAACGAGACAGTACGCGCCCTCTATCGCGCCCTGATGCTCCCGCCGGAGGAACGTAAGCTCAAGGCTACGTTAGCACGCCAGGCGGTTGAGCGCAGCAATCTGAATACCTGGCTAACGCGCCAGATCAACGACCTTAACGACCTCAACGACCTGCTTGAGTATAACGAAGATGAAGAAGATCAAGAAGTCGAGACGACTGACGATAAGACACCTGCACGCGATGGACAGATTATAGCGAGTGCCTGAGTACTGTAGAGAAGAGCCGCCCTCTCCCTGTTAGTAGGGAGACACAGCGATCATGTGAGCAACCAGACGCTCACGTGATCGTAGCGCGGGTCTCTTTTATTTTTTTTCGATAAAAGCTAGAAGTATTTTAATATTCCTAACATTGCTTCTACTACCAAACAACCGCGCCGATATTCTCTTCTGCTACTTAAGTACAAGTACCTATGTAACCAAGAAGGTACCATAGAAAGGAAGTCCTAGAAACTTGGCTAGCTACGCTTTGTGCTTTATAATATAGATATGCAAAGACCAGCGAAATTGACAAACAAAGAAGTCATACAACTTTTGGTACAGACTGCTGTATCTACCTATGCTCAGGGATTTCAAACAAGGCATGAGTTAGAGTTTGATGACCCTGATGGTACGATCAACATGAAGATACACAACGTATTTATAGCAGCTCTCGGATCTGAAATACAATATTATAATGCGTTAGTAAGGTCTTTAGATAGTTCTTTGGGTAATATGTTAGAGAAATTAGCCATGAATATTGCCCAACTTACATTTGAGGTGCATAAGAGTGTTGAAGGGCCATTGACCTTAGAACAAACGCAACAGATAGCGGAATTGTTGGAAAAATACAAGAGGCGCGAAAAGAAGCCTTCCATACAGGATTATCAATTTTTGCGAATTAAACCAAAAGCTATTGATCTACCTAAAAAGAGGCATGATAGTGATTACTATCTTATCCAGAAAGAAACAGGAGTTCATTGTCTGATAGAGTTAAAAATTGGAGGTGACTTAGACAACAAAAAAGCCCGATCTGAAAAAGAGGCTATCCTTGAACAGTTTGCCATCCTTTCCAACGTACTTCCTGAAGATGCTAAGATTGAAACGTATTTTGCAACAGCATACAACAGATTTGGAGAAGGAAAGATATGGCAACAGGAACGGGTGAGACAATTCTTTGCACAAGAGGAATTACTCATCGGTAAGGACTTTTGGAACTTCATTTGCCAGTCTGACGAGGGATATGAAACTATCTTGCAGGCTTATAATGAAAGTGCGTATTTAATTAAAGATGCTTTAGAGTCCCTTAAAGGGCTGTATTTGAGGAAAAATGAGTAAGCATGAACTAATCTTGGGCGATAGCTCCACCTATATCAAACAGATACCAGATCATTCAATTGATATGATCTTGACCGACCCTCCTTATAATCTAGGTATGTACTCTACAGGCAGATCG
>JAJZEJ010000863.1 GCA_021828635.1 Chloroflexota bacterium | reverse complement strand
GTTACCAGCACCTGCCATGCCTGTCACTTCACGACCGTATAGACAATCTACCATTGTGGATCCGCGTATTCGGGAGCAGGTGAAATTTTATGAAAAGTGGCTGGCTAAGCATGCCAGTTATGATGCGCAAAACGATGACTCAACAGAGATCAATAGCTATATTGAAGAAGCAGCAAAGGTTGTGAAGGTGGGTGATCAAGAAGTCGCAATTTTTGCCCCCTATCGACCTAAACTTTCTGCCTTGCAAACCTTTACTACCATGCAGATCATCGCATTCTTTGTAATAGCATTGCTCTGGATTGCCGGTTTACTGGTTTTTCGTCTGGGAATGCTGACAGGGGTCATTACCGCCATCACTTTCGTGTATTTTCTCAATCTCATCTTGAGTGCGAGCATGGCCCTCAGAACATTCCGCAACTCATCAGAAGAGCATATCAGTGACGAGATCGTTCATGCATTGAAAGATGCAGATTGGCCTGTCTACACCATTCTCTGCCCTCTCTACCGAGAAGCACAAGTTGTACCACAGTTTGTGCAGGCCATGCAGGCATTAGACTATCCGCCAGATAAACTTCAGATCCTTTTTCTCACGGAGTCAGACGATGTTGAGACGCGCAATGCCATACGGGCGCTATCGCTACCATCACACTTCAATATCGTAGTGGTACCCGACGGGAAACCACGCACCAAGCCTCGCGCCTGTAATTATGGGTTAATGCAGACCAGGGGACGCTACGTTGTCATTTACGATGCTGAGGATATCCCTGATCCACTGCAATTGAAAAAGGCGTTGCTTACGTTTGCCAACCACAACACAGATGTTGTGTGTGTTCAGGCAAAGCTCAACTTCTATAATATTCGCCAGAATCTGCTCACGCGCTGGTTCACCGCCGAGTATTCTGCCTGGTTCGATCTTATTTTACCAGGACTACAACTTGCTAAATTCCCCCTCCCTCTGGGTGGCACATCGAATCACTTTCGTACTTCAGTCCTTCGCGCCTTAGGCGGATGGGACGCTTACAATGTAACCGAGGACTGCGACCTGGGTCTCCGCTTGAATCGTTATCGCATGAACACAGTCATCCTCGATTCGACAACCCTTGAAGAAGCCAACTCGCAGTTAAAGAACTGGCTGCGCCAGAGGTCTCGATGGATCAAAGGCTATATGCAAACCTATCTTGTCCATATGCGGAACCCACTTGAGTCTTTCCGCGAGGGACGCCTGTATGACATGTTCTCATTTCAGGTGGTGATCGGTAGTGGAATAGGTGTGATGTTCATTAACCCAATCATGTGGGTTTTATTGGGGTTGTATATTGCTTTCGGCCCAGCAGTGCTGAACGTCTATCACCATTTGTTCTTCGGCCCCAACCTGTATCTGGGAGCATTTTGCCTGATCTTCGGGAACTTTTTCTATATCTATATCTACATGCTGGCATGTATGAAACGGAAACAGTATCATCTCCTGGTATGGACGATTTTCATACCAGTCTACTGGCTGCTGATGAGTATTGCGGCCCTATACGCACTCTTCGAGTTGATAGTGAAGCCACATTATTGGCAAAAGACGGTTCACGGCCTGCATCTCAAAAAGGAGGAAGCAGTATCCCAGGCTCCGACAAAGGCAGCGGTCAGCACACTGGAAGAGCCAACGACCAAGATGGAAATTGTGCATGGAGAGGTGAGCGATGTAGATTCTATTCCTTCAGTCACCTCGTCTTTGCGTGCAATATCGACACTGATGATGCCTGCTATTTCAAAAAACCAGAAGCAGGCACAACAGATCGCAAAACAGTCAAAAGTACGAGACCTCTGGTTGGTTGCTACCATCATAATTGCATGTGTTACAAGTATAGTCTCCACCTGGTACTACTTTCATCAGAACGAGTTATTACTTTACCAGGATTCTCTATCGCATATGAGAATTGCAAGGAGCGTTTTTGATAACCTTACCCCTGGATTAGCACAGTTGGGGTCGGTCTGGTTGCCGTTGCCGCACATCCTTATGTGGCCATTTATCTGGAACAACACTTTATGGCACAGCGGTCTGGCGGGAAGCTTTGTATCAATGCCATGTTACGTCATTGCCGCAACCTTCCTCTTCCTGGCCGCACGCAGGTTAACCGGCAGTAGTAGCGCCAGTTTCATCGGTACATTGATCTATATCTTTAACCCCAATGTACTCTATTTGCAGTCCACACCAATGAGCGAGACGGTGTGTATGGCAACCTTCGCTTTAGCAGCTTACTTCTTTCTGTGCTGGACGCAAGATAGAGAGCTACGACAATTGATTATCGCTGCCATCTGCACATTTCTATCGACGCTTGCCAGGTACGATGGATGGGCGATGTTCGTGGGGATAATTTGCTTTATCGCACTTATCGGCTTGATGAAACGCCAGAGGTTCCTGCGCATTCAAGCCAATCTTGTTGCCTTTAGTTTCATGGGTGGTCTGGGCATAGTGCTGTGGTTCGTCTGGAACAAGCTCATCTTTGGAGACCCGTTGTACTTCCAAAGAAGTTTGTACTCATCGCAGGCGCAGCAGTCCCTACAGCTCCTGTCAGGGAAGTTATTCTCCTACCATAATGTGTGGCAATCCATTCGCTTCTACACCATTGATGTTGGTCAGATGGTAGGCTGGCCTCTCATGGTCTTGGCAACCATCGGCATCATCTGGTTCGTTCTCAAGAACAAATTTACCCCTACGACAGTGGCAGGTCTGCTCTTTCTAATACCATACCCCTTCTATATTCTGGCACTCTATGGAGGTCAGGCCATCATCTGGTTGCCTGGGGCGAATCCGGCTGGTGCGCATGTCTATATGTATAACGTGCGCTATGGGGCGCAAACGGTATTACCGGTCGCGCTCTTTGTCGCTATTCTGATCGGGAGACTGAGCAGTATCTCGCCAGAACGCTTTCGCTGGTTGAGGCGGGTCATACTGGTAGCAATTGTTGCCAGTCAGTGCCTGCTGGTCTCGTTTCAAGGTGTGATCTCCCTACAAGAGGCCCAACATTCCTATGCTTGTGAGCCTCAAAGGGTCATTGTTCAGTATCTCGCTCAACATTATAATGGCGGGAGAATTCTCCAGGATGTCTATGCCTCGCAATTTGACGCAACCGACGCCGGCATAGATTTCCGCAATATCATCTATGAAGGCTCCAGGCAATACTGGACGCAGGCACTGCAAAACCCGTCAACTTCGGTCGAATGGGTAATTGTTACACCGCACATCGCCATCGATCCTATCGCCCAGCGTGCCAGCGCGGATTCGTCGTTCCTGTCCCAGTTCGTTCTTGTCGCAAAACAAGCAAATGGCGTTCGCCTCTATCACCACACGGGAGAGCCGCCTTTGCCATCGCGCCCGCCTCTGCCTGTCTGGAGTGGGCCACACGCCTCCTGTTCTTATGCCTAAAACTGAAAGGTCACACATTGAGCGACCTGTGCGCCGTCAAGAGGGGTAACACGCAAGGGTACAGTACAGGTCGCGTAAAGATCATATAGGGGGAGTATAGAGTATGTCAATTTCATCGGGAGTAAAGGTACAAGGTCTTCTGTCAAGCCGGTTTCGCAGGGGGTTCTTACTACAGTTCCTGCGCTTTTGTGCTGTTGGAGGTTTCAATACCTTTGTAGATGTGTTCCTCTTTAACCTGATCGTGTGGAGTTTCCCAACCCACGATAGCGGTCTTCTTGTCATTTATAATTCTGTGGCATACGCAGTTGGGGCGTTAAACAGTCTTTGCTGGAATAAGCTCTGGACCTTTCGCCAGCAATCCAGTATCACTAGCGCCCAGATAACGCGCTTTGCACTCGTTACCAGCCTGGGTCTCCTTTGTAACGATGCGTTTCTCTGGCTGGCGACAACCATCCTTACCTCGCTCTCACTTACTAGTTTTCTATGGATGAATGTTGCCAAGATAAGTGCTATTGCAGGTTCAGTATCAATCTCCTATCTAGGAATGCGCTTCAGCGTCTTTACAAAAAGTAAGATGGAAGACATCCAGTATCCGCTTGCTAATCCACCATTTGTGGCTGTTCCTGGTAGTTTATCGGTGATCTTGCCCGCCTACAATGAGGAGGAACTCATCGCCACAACCCTCTCGGATGTCATGTCTACACTTACCTCATGGATGCAAGATTTTGAAGTGATCGTAGTCAACGATGGGAGCAAAGACAAAACCGGAGAAATTGTTGCGAATCTGGCAGGCTATGATTCGCGCATCCGCTTCATAGATCATGGAGTTAACAAAGGTTATGGGGCAGCTCTCGTGACCGGTTTCGAGTCTGTAACCAAAGAATTTGCCTTCTTCATGGATTCCGATGGACAGTTTGACATCCGCGATCTGCTGCGCTTTTTCCCCCTCGTTCAGGAATATGACGCTGTTCTGGGCTACCGGATAGATCGGCAAGATACCAGGATGAGGAAACTCAACGCTTGGGGCTGGAAAAAACTAGTAGGGTTCATTTTTGGCGTGCATGTCCACGACATCGATTGCGCATTTAAACTCTTCCGCTCCGAGTTCTTTCACACGACTCGGCTGGAGACACGTGGAGCCATGATTAACGCCGAGATATTGTACAAACTTGCTCGTGCCGGTTATACCTGCACCGAGGTCGGAGTGCAGCATTTACCCCGGCAGGCCGGAAAGGCAACGGGGGCCAAACCCGCTGTTATTCTACGCGCTTTGCTCGAAATGTTCACCTATGCCGAAAGATGGCGCAAGGAAGAACTACAAACACACTTTATACAAGTAAACCAAGCTTTAGAGATAAGTGCGAGCATGCCCATCATATCCAATATGACCAGTATGACCAGCATATCCAGTGTACAGAGTATACAAAGGAAGAGGGGAGTAGCCATGTGATATGGGCATTGCTCAGTAATGCCTGACTTTTACCCAGCGTTTATGGACTGATTTTGTGAAAGAGCCAGGACAAGTTGACCTGCAAAGCAGAACTTGAATGTAGTTTTGCTTTGCAAAACTATTTGGCAAGAACATTGCGAAAAATGTGGGCTAAGAATCAGATTTTCATGCTTGAGGTGTCTTTTTTTCAGAGCGTCCATCTCATATTTACATATGTTTAACACAGAGGTATCACTTACTAGGAGCGAACCAGATACATGGAAGTGAGGCAACTATATGGTTTCTGATATGTTACAAAAAATCCCTAAAACTCGTTGGCCAAAATTAACCTGGATGAGGCTACTAGCTCTGTTATTCATCCTCGCCTCCATGTTGGGAGGAACGATTGTGGTGATTCATCAGCTTACTCCAGTAAGAGCGGCATCCGGTGACTGGCCGATGTATTTACACGATTACTCCCGTGATGGAAGCGGAACAGATACTATCATTTCGCCCAGCAATGCCAGCCAGTTGCAACTCAACTGGTCCTTTAAGACCGGAGGGCCGATTGCTTCAGCACCCGCCATCGTCGGTGGGACAGTCTACGTAGGTTCCTGGGACGGCTACGAGTATGCTCTGAACGCGACGACAGGCGCACTTATATGGAAGACCTTTCTAGGCCAGACAACAGCTACCTGTTATCCTCAGTTGGCCGGAGTCTCATCGGGAGCCAATATCAACAACGGGGTACTCTACGTGGGTGGTGGTGATTCCAACTTTTATGCCCTCGATCCAAGCACCGGCGCTATTCTCTGGAGCGTGTTCGTGGGCGACCATACCAAAGGGTGGTACAACTGGTCCAGCCCGCTGATCTACAATGGCTACGCCTACGTCGGCACGGCCAGTGTTGGCGATTGCCCTCTCATTCCTGGCCAGTTGTTGCAGATTAGCTTGAGTACGCACCAGATCGTCAACTCCTACAATACCGTACCCAGTGGGCAGGTCGGCGGCGGCATCTGGACATCTCCATCCATAGATACCTCCACCAATACGCTCTTCGTCACGATTGGAAACCTGACGCCGACAGCGGACATCGTTGCCCTTGATGCAACGACGCTGGCTGTCAAGTCTTTATGGGCGGTACCGGAAGCAGACGCGGCTGCCGCGGGAGGCGACTCTGATTTTGGCACTTCGCCCATTCTCTTCATCGACACGAATGGAGATCAATTGCTGGGAGCTATTAATAAGGATGGGATAGGCTATGTATTCAATCGCAATAATCTTGCTGCCGGGCCAGTGTGGGAGAAGCAAATTGCGATTGGGGGTACCTGTCCAGAATGTGGAGATGGGAGTGTTTCATCGGCGGCTTTCGGGAATAACACGCTGTTCATGGCTGGCGGAAACACGGT
>JAJZEJ010000076.1:1994-6283 GCA_021828635.1 Chloroflexota bacterium | reverse complement strand
CTGACCGCTATATCCATCTCCATATTCGTCACAATGAGCGTTTACCACTGGAGACAGAGCGCGATTATCAGCAGCGTCAGCACGACTACCAGCAACTTTCCGCACTACTGCAATCCGAGCAACTACCTACTATCAATGATCTGATTACCTATCACCTTGACCTGCCATGTTTGTTGCAAGACTTTATCACGACACTTGAGCAACCAACTGATCTGCTGACATGCTACTACACGTTAGAAAGTATGACCATTCTCGACCCGACCTGTGGCTGTGGCGCTTTTCTACTAATGGCCCTCAACATACTCACACCCCTTTATGTCACTTGTCTGGAACGTATATCGGCTCTTGCGCCACAAAGATGGCAAAAAGACGCAACAGTGCTTCTACAAAAAGAAAACCTGTTTTCTCATATACGTCAGTATGCCAATCAGCATTCCTTTAGCGTTGCCACTATTTTACAGCATAATCTGTATGGCGTGGATATAATGCACGAGGCTATCGACATCTGCAAACAGCGCCTCTTACTTACTTTGCTTGCCACGTTGCCAAACGACACACAGACAGTACCGATCCTTGATCTGGACGCCCATCTACATGTTGGCAATGCATTAACTGGAAGACTGTACGATGATGAACAGGAAGATCAGGTAGAAAACGCGGAAACATTTTGCTGGTCGCAAGCCTTTGACGATGTGCTGGCACACGGTGGCTTCGATGTGATTATGGGCAATCCGCCCTATATCGAATATAGCCGGTTGCGTAAAAGTTTCGAGGAACAGCCACACCATAACATTGCTGGCTGTGGCAATCTCTACGCCGCTGTGATCGAGCAGGCGCTGGCTCTCTGTCACCCAGGACAGAGCTATCTCGGTCTGATCGTACCACTCAGTATCTGTAGCGGCGAACGTTTTACCGCGCTACGTCAAAAACTGGTCAGTCAGACCGAGCAACTCTGGCTGGCAAACTTCGAGATTTTCCCTTGCCGCCTGTTTGATAATGCTTATCAGCGACTGACTATTCTGCTAGCTCATCATCACAACGCTCAATCCGATGCACATAATAAACTTTTTGTGACTCAATTACAACGCTGGTATACGGCAGAGCGGCCCTATCTTCTTTCTACCATGCACTATACGCAAGTGCGCGGTAATATCAGGCCCACAACATTTCCTAGACTGGCCGCAGCTTGCCAGGAAACCATCTTACGCAAACTCGCTCGACGCGCCGAGGATGGCGCTTTAGCACGTCTACTTGCCTCCACAAACACCCCTCACTTTGTCTACTATCAAGAAGCGACGAATTATTGGATGAAAGTCACTTGCCGTATTCCATTTTACCGGAAAAATGGAATTGTGATGCATCCTCCACATAGCCGCATCCTTTTCTTCACCGATGAGAATACCGCGCACAGCATCATGGCATTAATGAATAGTAGTCTCTTCTACCTCTGGTTTGCTACCTATGGTGATGGCTTCCACCTCTCGCATATTCTAGTCAAAGGCTTCCCAGTTGGTAGCGACATTAGCTTACAAGCAAAGTTGTGCCAGTTGGCATACCAGCTAGAGCAAGATATCAGCGCACATGCACATCTCAGTACGCGCAATCCGCGGGCAGAACGCCGACAGGATGGCGCTAGCGACCGCATCGAACTGGAAGAATACTACATGGTCTACTCGAAACCGCTTTTAGATCAGATTGACGCACAACTGGCCCGCTACTATGCTTTGACCGATGACGAACTAGATTTTATCATCAACTATGATGTGAAATATCGCACAGGACAACACCTTTAGATAGGCAAGCCAAGCGCCGCACGCCAGAGATCCATCGCCCGTATATTGCCAAGCGTATCATGCCAGGGCATTGCTGGAGCCTGACGCGCCTCAATATATGCCGCCACCGTATCAGCCTCCAGCGCATAGATGTCACGTGGGCTATCAATCACGATCTCGCGTTCTGTCTCCTCATCATTGCACTTGATAAAGATGCTGCTCTTGCCACCGTGTGGACTTGGCACCCAGGGTACTGGTATGCGAATCATGCCTTCTGAACCAAAAATGCGCACATCATTCTCGCCCAATACCTGAATACCCACGAAGAGTTGTGCCAGGATATCTCCCGAAAAGCGCAATGCAGCGATGGTATATTCATCCACACTGGTCGCGCCAATATGTCCGACTGCATTGAGTTCTAAGGGGTCAGCAACATCTTTTCCAATGGCAACACCAGCGATAAGCCGTGCCATTGAGGCGCAATAACCACCAACATCGAGAATGCCCCCACCGCCGAGTGTTGGATTGAATAAGCGTCCCTCCGGTTGCATATCGGCGTGAAAGCTGAAATTGGCCTGCACCACACGCACCGCACCAATCGCGCCGGAACGTATCAGCTCGACCAGTTTCGCCGTCTGCGGATGACACCGGTACATAAACGCTTCCATCAGAAAAACCTTATGACGGTCTGCCGCTACCACCATAGCAAACGCATCGCGGTAGTTTACGGCAAGGGGCTTCTCGCATAAAATATGTTTGCCAGCTTCGGCGGCCCTGATAGCCCACAATTTATGTTGTGGATGTGGTGTAGCAATATACACAATCTGCACATCAGGATCAGCTAAAACCTGCTCATAGTTGCCATAGCGATGCGACACCTGCCATCGCTCGCCAAAAGCATCCGCCATCGCCTGTGTTCTGCTACCAACCGCAATTAATCGTCCTGTCTCAGAATCTGCCAGCCCACGAGCGAAAATGCCAGCAATTGTCCCTGTTCCCAAAATCCCCCAGTTCAGTGTTTTGCTCATGCTACGCTCCTTACAATGGTATCAGCCAACCAATCATTCTCTTTATTGTACACCAAAGGCTATACAATTCGCATGAGTTTTTGGTTTGTTGTACAAACTAGTCTGTATTATCTTGACATTGGTTTATTTTGATGATATACTACAGACAGGTTTGTGAGACAAACTTATTGAGAGGAAAATACAAAGTATGAGTATGCAGACGAGAAGACAAAATGGGAGCGCAGTTAGCATATGACTGAACCAACGAATAAAGCCTTTGAACAAGTGGTAGGTTCGGACAAGATTATTCACGAGCCTGCACGTTTGGCAATTATGACGGCGCTCTCATCCTGTCAGAGTGCGGATTTTACCTTTTTGCAGCGCCTAACCGGTCTGACGAAAGGCAACCTCTCCAGCCATCTCTCCAAATTGGAAGAAGCTGGTCTGATTACCATTGAAAAACGCTTTGTCGGCAAAACACCCAATACACGTATTAGCATCACTTCAATCGGTGAGCAAGCAATAGAACGCCATTGGCAATTATTGGATAGGCTGCGACAGGATGCTAAAACACATTTTTCATCGTAAAGACACAGATATCAGGATACAATCACGCTCACTAGCGCGGCTATGCCGAAGGCAAGTAGGATAGCCCCCGATGCACGATTTATCCATAACAGCAAACGGGCATTCAGCTTTGTGCGTATGAAGCTTACGACGCTGGTCAGTATCAGCCACCACAATACTGAACCGAGAAAGACACCCAGCACGAGTAGTAAGGCATTGCCCGAACCGGCGCTTGTACCCAGGCCAACACCTGCAAAAATGACGATGAACGAGAGAATAGTCAGTGGATTGGTCAATGTCAGCAAGAGCATCGAGAGATAGATACCGAGCAAACCAGTGAGAACTGTCATCTTTTTTGTACGCTCCTGCACTTTTGCCGCTGATGCTATTACCCGTGTTAGGATTGTCTTGAGACCCAGGTATACCAGAAACAAGCCACCAATGAGGCGTATCCAGAATTGTTGGCTGATGAGCAGATGCATTATAGCCGTCAAGCCAAGTCCAGCTACCAGCGCGTAGAGGCCATCGGCAGTGGCAATGCCCAGACCGGAAAGCATCCCCACCAACCGTCCACGTTCCAGGGTACGCTGAATGCAGAGCATACTCATCGGGCCAACCGTGGCGGCGATAGAGAGGCCAATAACTAATCCCTTCAACAACAGCGCAATGTGCATATCAGCTCTCCTTCTTGCGAGATAAAGCTTCATTGCTGTTATCATAGGCTCGTCATTGGGCAGCCACAATTCTCTCAAATTATTGCTCGGCGAAGGCTCCTTGCGCTCCCGCCTACCAGGTGCTTGCGTCATGCTACTAGGTGCGGTACTGATTGCGTAGGGCAAACTAACTAGTGGTTCCTTGTTTCGTTTCCAGCACATGCTCAACCGCCTCGATATAGCGATTGGCCGAACGAATGACAGCATTTTTAGCGTCGTGGGTCACGAGG
>JAJZEJ010000076.1:0-1984 GCA_021828635.1 Chloroflexota bacterium | reverse complement strand
GCTCGTAATCATAGGCGCTCACCGTATCGCGCATCTGGGCCACTTTAGCTGCTGGCAACGGTATCTGGTTGGGATAGCTGTACATGAAGCTAAGCCAGTTGTGGTCAGCCACCACCTGAATAGTATCTCCCGTTAACAACACACCCTTGCCATCAGCACCATCTTGCCAGTGCAGCACGGCACTACCGTGAAAATGACCACCGAGGCGCGTGAGTGTGATGGCATCCGTTAACTTGTAGACATCGCCCGACCAGAAGGTGACACGCTCACTTGGACGCATGATCCATTGCTTGTCGGCTTCGGGCAAATAGATACGCGCATCGAAACGCTCGGCCCACTCGATCATGCTGCTATAAAAATGCGGATGCGAGATGACGATAGCTTTGATGCCGCCAAGTTGCTTAACGCGCTCTACAGTCTCATTATCCAGGTAACTGATACAGTCCCACAATATATTGCCCTGCTCTGTCTGTACCAGTAACGCACGTTGTCCAATGGCGAATTGTGGTAGTGTGCCAATACCGGTCAGATGCGGCTCATATTCTCGGAATTGATTTTGATACTCGCCTTGCTGCATCTCCTCCAACGTCGTCCATTGCTGTCCCTGATGCCCAACGTATTGGCGCTGATCCAGGCAAATAGGGCAACCTTCTGGCGGTGTCTCCCGTTCAGCGAATTGCATACCGCAGGTCTTACAAATCCATTGTGCCATAGCAAATTTCTCCTTTCACCTATCTTACCACGAGTTACATGGAGCGTCACCTTCCTGACTACAAGCTTAGCAATCAGCAAGAAGCCATTCCCAGGCACGAACAAGGTTCGTTGCTGGTGTGGGATTTACACCACGGGATACACAACGATAAGAGGCGAACCCAGGCGTGTGATGTCCTTCACAGCCGCACTGTGACCTTCCTCCTTGCGAGGAACCAGCAGGGCGACTATGCTTGAAGCAGTTAACGAACAAGAAGTAAGGGCGTCCTGCTGACCCCTTGAAACGACTAGGAGGCATCATGTCCCAATACCCATTTCCTCCAGGGTGGCATGTGAATGGGCTGGCTGGACTCCCACAAACCCAGGTAGAACTTCAGGAGCAACTCTGCCTCAGGTTCCATTTTACCCTGGACGATCTGCTTTGGAATCGTCAGGGGAGCTTCAGCCCGGCTCAGCGAACCTTCTTCGAGAGAGAAAACACCCGGTACCGCCGCCGGTGGCGTTTTTGGTTCGTGCGGTTCGGACTGCTGCTGTTGCTCCTCTTCATCTTCCTGGGTCCGGCTTATCGTCACCTCTCCCAGGGCTTCACCTCAGAACTGACCGCCGTGGACCTCGTGTTATACAGCCTTCCTCTTTTCTGCGGCTTACTCAGCTTCACCCTCCTGTACATCCCTTTTCCACGCAGGGACATTCCCACCCCACTACAGTTTCAGACGGGGGTGGTTTCCATGACGGAAGGTTTTGTCGAATCCCACGAAGAAATCTACGGAGATTTTCCCAGTGACTACTTCTACCACATTTCCAACCTGAGTTTCAAAATAGGCAACAGCAAGCATTCTCCCGCCTTCAAAAGTTTTAAAGTAGGTCTCGACAAATATCTTCCCGCTCTCAAAGACACTCCCTGCCGTCTCTTCTACGCGCCTGGAACTCGGAAGGACGCATCTCCAGGGGTCATTGTCAGTATTGAACTGTTGGGGCCTCCGAACCCCTAGGAGGTTGCGAGGACGACAGAAACCTTAGAGAAACAGTAGGTCAGAATGTCCAATCTTTCTCAACCATCGTTAAGCGCATTCACGAGAAGGATTTTCAAATTCATCAGCTCCTAGAGGAAAACACGTGCTGCCACTGCGACATGCAGCACTATTGCTAACACATGGGAACAATTACATTCGCTCCATCACTAACTATCGGAACATAACCGTTACATTTCTTATACCTTCTCAGAACCGTATTGCTCAGGGCGATCTATAAAACGGTCGCCTTTAGGGTTATT
>JAJZEJ010000381.1 GCA_021828635.1 Chloroflexota bacterium | reverse complement strand
ACTTGAGAAAAAGAACTGTTTACAAGAGAGTGAGCATAGGATAGGCTGAGGGCAGCATAATGGCAACTCGTGATGTAACACCGTCGAAAGCACGACGGAAACGTTTCGCACTCCCGATAGGTTTGCGACTCCTTCTCGCGTTTCAAGTCGTGATTCTCTTGACGGGACTGATCGGCTTCCTAGCCATGCAAGAATTTAGTAACCTGACGAAAACAACAACCGAATTGAATACGCATGATTTGCCAGAAGTACTTATCCTCAGCCATATGCGCACGCAACTCTTTGAAGAGAAAGACCTGGAATGGAGCCTTGTGTTTAGTGACAATCCTGGCATTTTGCATAGTAGACCTCCAGTTACATTACCTCCAACGCCCTCAACGTCTTCTAGCCCAGGAGAATCATCCGACAGCCAGGATACACAGAATGCACAGAATGGAAACATGGCGACTTCAGCCACACTCCTAGCCGCGATGAGCGTGGCATCATCGGGAAATGTGACTCACTATAACGCTCTTCCAGCAGCTTTTCCAGGTACAGTCACCAGTTCGGAACCGACGCAACAGCAAATGCTTACCGGTTTGAAAACTGTCTTACAGACGCTTGCCAGCCTGCGTGCTACTCTGCTTACCTTCGAACCACCAGATAGCTCGGCCAGCAAGGTAATTGATACCAAACTCGTGCATACGCTGACAAATGGCGTTGTACAAGCGGCCCATACCTCGATACAACTCCAGGATATGGTCAAACAGCAACAGTTTACAGCGGCACAATCACTCCAAAATCAGCAGCAGCAACCTTTATTGGTGCATATGCTTGCCATCACAAGCCAGCTACGCACGCTTGAACAGCAAGAGGTGGCAAATGTGGCCGGACAAGTGCAACAGCAGAGTAGCCAGTCTAGCATGATCGTGTTAGGGTTAACTGCCTTCGCACTCTTGCTCTCGTTGCTCTTAGCGTTGATAATGACGCGCTCCCTTACCCGGCCACTTTCGCAACTGTTGGTGGCAACCAAAGTGATTGCCACTGGCAATCTCAATCAAGAGACCCGAATGACGCGCAGAGACGAGATCGGGCAGCTAGCAGAATCATTTAATGCAATGCGTCTTAATTTACGTTCAACCATCGAAATGCTTGAATTAGAGCAGAGACGCACACAAGCCGTTATTGATGCCAGTGTCGATGGGGTGATTCTGGTCGATGCGGCTCTACGGGTGTTACAATGTAATCCCTCGGTGGAATTGATGAGTGGTTGGTCAGCTAATGAGGCAAAAGGCAAACGCTGGTGCGAACTCTTTACAGTGGAGCCACTGTTTGATGAGGATGATGCAATACATGGTACAGCCTGCTCGCTCTGTCATGCTCTGCATCAGATAGATCAGGTCAATCAGTCCTTTACAGAGTTACAGGTAAAGGTGCGCAATGGGCAGCAACGCTGGTTTGCAGTGAGTAGCTCTCCCCTGGTCGGAGATAAAGAGCGTTTTCAAGAGCAATGGCGCGTGATTAATATCCATGATATTACCCAATTGAAAGCTCTGGAGCAGATGAAGACCGACTTTGTGGCAATGGTCTCGCATGAACTACGTGCGCCCGTCACCACCGTCACAGGTGCGGTTGAGATGTTGGATATGCTTGATCCCAAGAGTGATCAGGAAGCGTACCATGAAGTATTGGGCATTCTGGGACAACAAACACGCCGTTTACGCAATGTCGTACAAGAAGTGCTGCAACTTACACGTTTTGAGGCCGGGCGACTTCCTGTCACATTGCAACCGCTCCCACTGATTGCTTTTCTACAAGATGTCGTCAGCCAGGTGCAGCAGGAATGGGCAGGCAAAAGGCGTGTGTTGACTTTTACGCCCCAGATCAAAGAAACGCTCGTCTGGGCTGATCGCAATATGCTGGAAATTATTGTACGTAACTTGCTTGATAATGCATATAAGTATACCCCCACCGAAGCGCCTATTGAACTGTCTCTTCTTCCATCTGAGAAGAACGATCAGGTGCAAGTTCGTGTAGATGACTATGGACCTGGTATCCCAGAAGAGCAGCAGGAAATGATTTTTGAGCGATTCTCGCGTGGCAGGCATACCTCTATGAATTGGCATCGAGGCTATGGCCTGGGTCTCTATATCGTGCGTGAATTAGTACGCGCCCACAATGGTTCTATTTGGGTAGAAAACCATGTAAAAGGGGGTGCAAGTTTTAATGTGTGCCTGCATATCGCAGATCAATCATTTTTTGTAGATGAGGATGAAACGTTGGAAGAAATAGCACAGAAAGAACTGACAACCTGATGAACACGACAATCCTGCTGATTGACGATGACATAGCTCTCTTGCGTCTGGCAGAATTGAATTTAACGAAGGCCGGTTATCGCGTTGTTTCCGCGTCTCACGGTATTACTGGCCTACAAATGTTGGAGACCGAGCGGCCTGTACTGGTTTTGTTGGATATCAGTATGCCTAAGTTAGATGGATGGGAAACCTGCCGTCTAATTCGTGAAGTATCGGATGTTCCCATTATTATCCTGACAGGCCGAGATGATGAAATTGACAAAGCACGTGGCCTGGATCTGGGGGCCGATGATTATCTGACGAAACCTTTTGGCTTTGTTGAGCTACAAGCACGTATTCGCGCCGCTTTGCGGCGTGCTGAGATGCCTTCAGTCAACAAAACCTCACAGCAGAAGACAGGTATTTATCAACTTAGCTCGCTTACTGTTAATGTACCAATGCATACGGTTACACGTGGTACTGTGCCGATTGCTTTGACACCCACTGAATTTCGTCTCCTCGAACACCTGCTACGTCATGCTAATATGGTACTTTCTCATCACCAATTACTCAGTGCTGTCTGGGGACAGGAATATAGCGATGCCGTTGAACTCCTCAAGCCGACCGTAAGTCGTTTGCGTCAGAAGATTGAAGAGGATGTGGCCCATCCTAGTCTCATTCAAACAGTTCACGGCGTAGGCTATCGGCTTACATGGCCATCATTGAAAAGAACACGTTGAGATGAAACTTTTACTTATTAGACATGGTAGTACGATTGCTAACGAGCAACAACGCTATGCAGGCCAACAGGATGTAGCACTTAGCTCTCTTGGACAAGAACAGGTAGCGCAACTTGCCTTGCAACTTGCTATTGTACCTGTAGATGCTATCGTTACCTCTCCATTACAACGCGCTCGTGCAACGGCAGAGGCCATTGCACACTATCATAGCGTCCCACTCTATGAAGATACAGCACTACGTGAACTCTCCTATGGCTGTTGGGAAGGGGCTACGCAGGCCGAAGTGAAAGCGCGTACCGCTGATCTCGTGCGATTATGGAAGCACTCCCCGACACAATGTGCTATTCCGGGTGCGGAACCATTACAACAATTACATGTGCGCGTAACCTCCGCACTACGATACTGGTATGAACGCTATCCTCAAGCACCTTTAATGTGGATTACCCATGCGGGTGTTATTCGTGTTGTTTTGTGCCGTTTCCACCACATTGAGCTTGATCAGTGGCGACTTTTTCATCCCGCAAACGCTTCCATAACGACAGTGACAGTAGACCATTCCATGTTATAGCGTTTTGTGCATCATAATCATCTCTCTCTATGATCCACGGTGAACCACTCGAAGGCATCCATCGAGCAGTTCACCTTTTTTAGGAGCAATGCTTCGTCCGCCAGAAGTTCTCTTAATTCCCTCTATTCATACGCATTAAAGGCTCTCGTCAGCCTGCTCGAAGCGCGTCGCTGTCTCTTGCAGGTGTTGACCAATACATTCGCCCCAGTTCGTCAGGCTGACAACTGAGGAACGCCACTGCATGAGTAGCGTATCAAAATGCTGGCGACTGATGCCCATCCAATCACCTTCCAATTGAACGGTGGTCTGCTGAATCTGTGGCTCCAACTGATTCTCGATCTGCTCATTCAACTGCACGAACAGCACACCCAGATGACGCATCAGGTCGGTATTAATGTGAATATTGCTCATGATTACTCCACTTCTGGGATACTAAAGGACTAAAGGACTAGAGGCTCTGGTCAGCCTGCTCAAAGAGTTGGGCTGTATTCTGTAGATGCTGGCCCAATTGCTCACCGGTCATCACCAACTGGCTGGTGGCATTGCGCCAATCCTGATACAGTTGCTCATAACGCTGTCGGCTGAGACCTTGCCAATCGCCTTCAACCTGGCTGGTGTAGCCCTGAATCTGAGCCTCGATGTTATTCTGAATCTGGTCGTTGAGCTGGTAGAACACCTGACCGAGATGGCGCAGCAGATCGGTATTAATATGAATTGTACCCACGTGTATCTCTCCTTCTTCGTATAGCAGCTTTGTAGCTATTCAGTGATCACCGCTCGTAAGGCGCTTTACAACGTGAGTGCGCATCCCACCATCTCGCCCTACTTGTTTCCAGTGTGATGCATAGCTATACAGAAGAAGATCAATCTAACCCGCGCCAAACATGCCCTTACTTGCCTTGCAGGTTTTACTTGCCTTGTAGGCGGGCTACTTCGGCTTCGGCGGCGCGGGCTTCTTTGCGGCGGGCCAGTTTGCGCAGAGCTTCGGCCTTACGTTGCCAGTTATCGGGATCGTTGGGAGCCAGCTTGATGGCCTCCTCGGAGGAACGCAGAGCCTCATCATAGCGGCGTAGTTGTAGGAGTACCAGTGCCTTGTTGTACCACGCGGAGACCATGCGAGGATAGAGCTTGAGGGCGTGGTCGTAGGCATCCAGCGCACGGGTATAATCGCGCATGTGAAAGTAGACATTGCCAATGCCATTCCAGGCCAGTGGCGCATCGCGGTTGACAAGCAATGCCTGATTATAGGCATTCAGCGCCTCCGGGTAGCGTCCAAGCTGGCAGAGAACATTAGCCTTGCCATTCCAGGCAGGAGCGAAACGCGAGTCAAGACGTAATGCCCCATCATATGATTCCAGAGCTTTCGGGAAGCGTTGCAAATCAGTCAGAACATTGCCACGTCTATCCCAGGCACGCACGAAGCGCGGATCACTCTGAATAGCGCGGTCATAGGCTTCCAAAGCCTCGTCGAACCTCTGCTGCGCATAGCGCACATTGCCCAGACCATACCAGGCGGGAGCGAAGCGGCCATCGCGGTTAGTGGCCTCCTGAAAAGCTGCTGCGGCATCTTGCAAACGCCCCATCTCGTAGAGAACCAGTCCCTTACCATTCCAGTAAGCAGGCACATCGCGGTCAAGTGAGAGCGCCTGCTCGAAGGCACGCTGCGCCTCCTTGTAACGCTTCAACTGGCGCAGAACTAACCCCTTATTATTCCATGCCTGCGTCATATACTGATCGTGGTGGAGCGCCTGCTCGAAGGCATTCAGCGCCATCTCCGGCTGACCAATAGCACTCAACGCCGCGCCTTTGCCATTCCAGGCAAAAGCATTGTCTGGCTCAAGTAGCAGCGCCTGCTCGAAAGCATCCAGCGCCTCGCGGTGGCGACGCAGAATGGAGAGCGCCGTCCCTTTGCCATTCCATGACGTAGTGAGCGCACGATCAAGTTGCAGCGCCTGCTCGAACGATTGCAGTGCCTCACTATGTAAACCACCCATCGCCTGCGTCAAGCCACGCCCCTGCCATGCCTGCGCGTTCTTCGTATCAATTTTGAGCGCACGGTCATAGGCGTTCAGCGCCTCACGCACGCGCTTTTGTGTATAGAGCGCGTAAGCATCCTGGAGCAGCATTGTGGTCTGGTTTGTTTTGGGCTGGTTGAAAGGCATAGTCCCACTAATGCTGGCGATAGTGCCGGTGGCGTGTGTGAGCATGCCAGTGTTGAGCTGGCGATCAATCTGGCGCAAATTATCGGCGACAACGTGCATACTGGCCGGACGACGCTCCACATCCATTTCTAGCATCTGCCTCAGCAATTCTTCTAATTCAAGTGGTACATCTGGATTGAGCTGTGAGGCTGGACGGAAGAAAAAAGGTTGCTCACTGGGATCAACGCCGGTTAGCAGGCAATGCAACAACGCCCCCAGACTATAGATATCGGAGCGCGGCGTACTCTGCGCCTTGCCATACTGCTCTGGCGCGGCAAAACCGGGTGAGCCGAGCGCGACGGTATCATGTTGTTTACCTGGCTTGAAGATACGCGCAATGCCGAAGTCGATCAAGAAGATATGACCACGTTTGTCAATCATCACATTGGAAGGCTTGAGGTCGCGGAAGATAATTGGCGGCTGATGATCGTGCAGATAGCTCAACACATCGCATAGTTCCTCGCCCCATTTCAACACCTGCTCCACAGGTATGGACTTATGGCCG
>JAJZEJ010000254.1 GCA_021828635.1 Chloroflexota bacterium | reverse complement strand
TCGTAGTTACCATGCTGCTTTCCTTTCATCTGGGCTTTTGGGCCGATGTGACCCAAAAGCGTACATCCTCTTTTCTCACAGCCTACCATAGAAAGCGGTCAGGAGCTGTCCTAATATCGAATGATGAGAAATACTCAGGTGGTGAAGATCAATTGAGAACTACAACAGTTCCCGCAAGCATTGGCCGGTATATGAATCGGGTATTCGGGCAATCTGTTCGGGCGTTCCCTGAGCGATCAGTTTGCCGCCCGCCGCGCCGCCTTCTGGGCCGAGGTCGATAACCCAATCGACTGCCTTGACCAGTTCCAGGTTATGTTCTACGACGATCACGGTGTTGCCGGTATCCGCGAGGCGTTGAAGTATCCCTAGCAAACGAGCGGTATCGGCCAGGTGCAGACCGGTAGTCGGTTCATCGAGTAGATACAGTGTGCGACCGGTGACACGACGGCCCAGTTCTTTTGCCAGTTTTACACGCTGAGCTTCACCGCCTGAAAGCGTCGTGGCAGGTTGTCCGAGCTGGAGATAGCCCAAGCCAACATCGGATAACACCTGGAGACGAGAGCGGGCGGCGGGAACATCCTCGAACAGCGCCAGGGTTTCTTCGATGGTCAAGTCGAGTACCTGGGAAATGTCATGGTCGTGGTAACGCACTGTGAGCGTTTCACGAGTGAAGCGGCGTCCGTGACAGGCAGGGCAGCATACTTCCATGTCCGGCAGAAAATGCATGTTAATGGTCAGAACACCTGCGCCTTCACAGCGTTCGCAACGCCCACCTGGAACATTAAACGAGAAATGGCGGGCGGATAATCCACGCCGACGAGCTTCAGGAGTCGCTGCAAATGCTTCGCGGATCGGGGTAAATGTATCAGAATAGGTTGCGGCATTTGAGCGTGGAATGCGCCCGATGTGCTTCTGGTCGATAGTGATGATTTTATCGAGATACTCGTAGCCTTCGATAGCGTCATGTTCACCAGGAGTGTCGCTTGCACCATATAGACGCTGGCGCATAGCACAGTCGAGGATGTCAAATATCAGCGAGGATTTGCCAGAGCCAGAGACACCCGTTATAGCGACCAGTAACCCCAGTGGCAGACTCACAGTGATATTCTGGAGGTTATGCTGGCGAGCGCCATGTATGGTAATGGCTTTACCGTTTGGCACGCGGCGGTTCTGCGGTACGGGAATGGATACCCGCCTGGACAGATAATCTCCAGTGATTGACCCTGGTTGATTTGCAACTTCAGCCGGTGTACCGGTAGCGACTACCTGACCACCGTGTTTGCCAGCGCCAGGGCCGAAATCGACGACATAATCTGCGGCAGCGATCATTTCCAGGTCGTGTTCAATGACAATGATGGTGTTGTCAAGATCGCGTAAGCGGCGCAAGATGTCGATCAGGTGACGGGTATCACGAGCATGTAAGCCGATGGTCGGCTCGTCGAAAACATAAAGAATGCCGCTTAACCCTGAGCCGAGCAAAGAAGCCAGGCGTAGACGTTGGGCCTCACCGGCTGAGAGGGTTGGCGAAGAGCGTTCCAGGGTCAGATAACCAGCGCCAACTTCGGTGAGCCGCCTGATGTTCTCGTGCAGAGCGATCAGGATAGGTTCGGCGATACGCATTTCATCGGAGCTGAAAATGGCAGGAAGACCGTCTAGCCATGCGCCCAGGTCGCTGAGCGAGAGGCGTGAGACAGCGATGATGTTCTGCCCGTTGACAGTCACGGCCCGACTTTCGGGGCGCAGGCGCGTGCCGTCACAGTCAGGACAGGTCTGCGTAATCAGAAATTCTTCCAGCTTGTCGTGGTAGTCGGCCTCGTGAATATGTTCGTGCAGGTGTTCAGCGTAGCGCCGTAGGAGATTAGTGGCGATGCCTTCAAAACGTCCCTGGCGCATGGTGGTTGGCGGTTCAATAGTTGGGAAATGTCGGCGAAAGCGAGGGCTGTTCACGCCAAAGAATAGCAGATCGCGTTGCGGTTCGCTGTAGCCTTTGAGCGGCAGGGAGAGATCGAAGGCGAACCCGTAATGGGCGGATGCTGCTTGCAACGTAGAGGTGTGATAGTTGATGAGGTGGCTATCCCAGCCGGAGACAGCACCATCAAGAATGCTCTTTTGCTCATCAACCAGCCGTTTAATGTTAGCCTGATGGACGCTCCCCAATCCTGTGCAGGTTGGACAGGCTCCGGCGGGTTTGTTAAAAGAGAAATGCGCCATGCCGATCTCTGGAATAGGCGCACCACAATTTGGGCAAGGAA
Organism: Chloroflexota bacterium; assembly: GCA_021828635.1. The sequence goes on along the minus strand of JAJZEJ010000254.1, from coordinate 4,041 downwards.
AGGTTTCTTCTTGAATGGATGCATCGTCATTCATGCTGGATTCGCCCTCCCATTCCGTATTGGAAGAGTCGAAGGAGGGAGGGACATCCTTTCCACAGGTTGGGCAGGGGCGATGTCCCAGGCGGGCAAACAAGACACGCAGATAGGTATAGACTTCGGTAGTAGTGCCAACTGTGGAACGTGGATTGTGGTTAGTGAGATGTTGATCTATGCTGATCGCTGGAGAAAGTCCGGTGATGGCATCGACCGGAGGCTTTGCCAGTCCAAAGGCAACAATGCCGAGCGATTCCATGTATTGGCGTCGGCTTTCTTCATTCAGAATGTCGAACCCAAGTGTGGATTTACCCGAACCAGATAGGCCAGTCAGGACGACAAACTGGTTCTTGGGAATCGTGAGGGAAACATTTTTCAAGTTATGCAGCCGTGCGCCGCGAATCGTAATTTGAGTAGTCATTTGACCTCCTGAATAGATAGATAGGAGACTATTGCCGTGTCTATGGTGATTTTATAACCCTGGTGCGCAAAGGGAGGGTTTTGGTCGCGGTGAGATGGTTATCAATCCCCAGTAGTCTGTTTTTGAATCATCTCTTCAAGCAGGGCGATGATCGTGTGGGCGCGTTGTTCGTGGTTGGCGAGAGTTGAGAGCCAGTGGTCGGAGGCCAGATAAACATCTTCGTCAGGGTGAGGCGTGTCGAGCGCGTGGCGTAGATTGGCTTTTTCACCCTGGTCAAGTTGGACAAGCATACGCAGGATGGCAGATATGCTATAACCGGCAAGGGAAAGCATGCGAATGACGCGCAGACGGCTGATCTCTTGCGCTCCATAGCGTCGGTAGCCGTTGGCAGGGTCACGTGGAACGTCGATTAACCCATTGCGATCCCAGTTGCGCAGAATGTCGATGGTGATGCCCAATAAGTAGGCTACCTGTCCAATCTGGAGTGGCCGGATAGTGGTGTCAGCAGGCGCACTAGAGACCCAGCGTTCGAGCAGATCTGCGGCAATATCGGCCTGTGAACGCTCTGATTGCACGAGTGCCAGATGGCTGTTGGCTAGTTCCAGTGCGCCATCCAGATCGCCGCTGACGGTGGCCTGGATGATTCGAACTCCTGATTGATAGATACCTTTGGCTGGATATTGGCCGCCATAGACTTGGCGAGCCAGACGCAGGCAGTCGAGGTGGAGTTGAGTGAAACGCCGGTAGCCAGATGGGCTGTACTCGACGGGAGGCAATCTGCCCCGGTCCACATAGCGACGCACGGTATTGGGATGGACATCAACGGCTTTAGCTAGATCGGATGTACGCAGATATTTCATGGCACTCACCCTGCTTGCTCACGCCAGCGAATAGTACCGAGTTCTCCGCTCTCAAGAAGTATGCGAGGAGTAAAACCAGCCGTCAAACTTCTTTGCGGTATCGCGTGCCTTAATCCAGAGCCGGATTTGAATGAAATGAATGCTTCATTCAGTTGTTCTGCTGCTTGCGTGAAGTGCCTTTTATGGGCCACAGCGACAAAATAGCGTAATTGACGCATTTCCATAGTAGTCTCCATCTATAAGCATCGCTTATTGAATCTATCATGGGCTTATATTGGACTTATTGATGTGAGGATACTATACTTTATGCAAGAGATCAATAGAGGTATTCAAGAGGAGGACATACATGGCTCATCTTGGCTTTATAGGGCTTGGCAAAATGGGGGGGCGTGTAGCAAAGCGGCTCATGGATGCGGGTCATACTGTGATTGGCTACAATCGTACCATGTCAAAAGCGCAATGGCTGCTAGATGCAGGAATGCAGGCGGGCGAGTCACCGCGTCAGGTTGTTGAAATGTCCGATATCAGCTTTAGCATGGTCACGAACACCGCCGCCTTGCGCGAGGTGCTTGACGGCGAGAACGGTGTTTTAGCGGGCCTAACACCCGGTAAAGTTTTCATCGATATGAGTACCATTAGTGCCAGTGCCTCGCGAGAGATTGCTATGGAGGTTGCGGCAAAGGGGGCGCATATGCTCGATGTGCCTGTGTCTGGCAATGTTATTCATGTCGAGGAGGGAAAAGTTTCTATAATCGTCGGGGGTACGCAAGCTATCTTTGAGCAGATATTGCCGATATTATTAGATATTACGCCCAAAATAACCTATGTGGGTGGCAATGGTCAGGCGATTTTAATGAAAATTGCCATCAATCTTAGCTTATCAACGCAATTTCTCGCCTTCTGTGAAGGGATTTTGTTAGCAGAGAAGAATGGCATTCCGCGCAAACTGGCAGTTGAAGCGTGGCGTAACAGCGCGTTGGCCTCGCCTGCTACCTGGCATCGTGCGCCATTCATCCTTGAAAAGCCCGACGAGATCTGGTTTGATGTGAATATGATGCAGAAAGACTTGTTGTTAGCTTTAGAGATAGGAAGAACATCAGATATGCCAATGCCTTCTGTTGCTCTCTCCAATGAAATACTGACTTCTGCCCGCGCTATGGGTATGGCGCAAGAAGATTTTTCCGTCATGTTTGATGTATTGGCCCAGATGGCGGGAGTGAAGAAACAATAGATAGCTGTTGAAAAGGCTATCGTGGTACAAGTATCTCCGGTATCTCGCTAAAAATGCTCGTAGATCACATGCTTGGAGCGCAACATTTGACCTTATTCATGGTAGAGTTTCAGCCAGGCGGAGCAGGCAACATCCATGACCCCCCCTTCGAGGAATCATATTTCTTCCTGAGCGGCGAGGCGGAAGCAATTCTGGACGGCAAAACCTATCATGTGAAGGCGGGTGATTATGTCTGGACGGGTGTGGGAGGCACGCATGGTTTTTTTAATAAGGGTACTGTGCCAATGCGTTGGATAGAAACCCAGACGCCCCAACCCCCCAATCAGCAAGGATTTCGTTTCCCTGCTGATTGGGCCTACCTGGCGACAAAGTTGGAAGCCCAGGACGCCTTGTAAAAATGTATATGGGCATGATTCGCCATGCCCATATACACTATGCCGCATACAACGCGAAATTCTGAACGGTTACGCTGCTATTGGCATCCACAACGAGTCCCACGGTCCCATTTGGGTAGGCACTGCTTTGTATGCCACCTTGCTTCTGCCCATCGAAGTACAGCTGGAAGGTGTTGCCTTGAACGCTAATATCGATGGTAATGGTGTTCCCAGTTGGCATAGTTCCCTGATGCCCAAACAAAGTATTGGCATTGCCTGTTTGGTTATCATAGACGTTGCCGTTCCAATAGCCGTTAGCCGAGATGAGAAAAGCGTAGCCACCAAGCTGTGAGTTGGGCTGGTTGCGGAAGAAGATGCCGACATTGCCGCTGACGTTGCTCACCTGCACCTGAATGACATAATCGCTTGGGAAGGTTTGTCCCTTTGGCAGTTGCGTCAGAAAGATACCAGCAAGATGACTGGCTCCAGTATTGCTGAGTATCACGCCGTTTGCCGAACACTTCTGGCTAGCATTGGTTTGTGTCTGCCATGTCCCACCGTAGTGGTCGCATTGCGCCCCTGGCAAGGGTGTGGTGTAGAGCAACTGGCCTGCGGCTATGACGGCTTTCGGTGCGGTATAGGGCGTTGGCGATGATGTTGGTTTCGCCTGTGCCGTCGCGGTCAGTTGTGGGCCAGTCTGGTGCGATGGAGGCATGAAGTGCAGATAGGAGATAAAGCCGCCGACGATTAATACGAGTGTGATAATACTGCCCAGGAACATCATGCCAATAGATTGACCGGTGCGTTTAGGCTGTTTATCAGCTTTCATGGTAGCGGCACGGCGTTCCAAACTGCGATCTACAGGCACTTCTGGGACAGCAGCAGTTGCCGGTCGTGAAATGACCGTTTGCTGATACTCCACTGGCTCCTGCTGCTCGTGTGTCTCAATGTGTGGTATGCGCGGCGATTCCTCGGTCGAGTCGTTATTGAGGCCAGCAGGGGGTGTTTCCAGCAGTGTTTTGTTACCTAAGACCCTTGGTGTTGCTTGTTCATTAGGCATGTGTCTCTGGGTATAGTAGGTGGCAGGTGATTGGTCAGGTTGTGTGCCGATAGCGACTCGCA
>JAJZEJ010000849.1 GCA_021828635.1 Chloroflexota bacterium | reverse complement strand
TGTCAGGTAACTCCTGCATCCTCTTTTCCCTTCCGTTTTCCATCACGTGAAAACCTCTTTACCATTGTACCATAAAACGGCGCTGTAGAGGGAGCAGGCGGTATGAATTATGCGTTCACCATCTCTTCGGGCAATGGCTCAAATTCTTTGATAGCGTTAAGGGCTGCACCCATTGCGGCATTGGCCTCACGCTCGACAGCTATTTCGACCAGCACAGGCAGGCGGCGTACCTCGGATTCGTGTGTGGCCCATGCTAAAGCGGCACGAATATCTTCCGGTTGTGTTACCAGACGCCCCAGGCTACCCATTGCCTCCATTATCTTAACATGGTTGATACCCGCCTCATAGTTTGTCAAGCTACCATCGTCATTGCCAACTTGATAGGAAAGGTCAACGGCGTAGTTCATAGCATAGGATAGCTCGGACTGGCGAATCAGGCCCATGTAGCTATTGTTAATCATGACCAGCACGAAGGGAACGCGATATTGCACGGCAACGGCAATCTCCTCCATCAAAAACTGGAAAGAGTAGTCGCCGACGATGCCCACGACCTGTTTGTCTGGTCGCGCCAACTTGACGCCAATGCAAGCTGGTGTCTCCCAACCAAGCGGGCCTGCCTGCCCACAAACCATATAGTGACGCGGCAGATAGCTCTTCTGAAATTGGCCCGACCAGATTTGATAGAGTCCAATGGCGGTGACGAAGATCGTCTCGCGGCCAAAAAACTCGTTGATCTCCTTGAAAACTCTGGGCGGCTTAATCGGTGTCTCGGTAAAATCCGTGCGCCGTTCGAGGGTAGAACGCAGTTCTATGATACGCTCAGTCCAGGATGTGAAGCGTATGTCGTCGATGGCGCGTGCTTGTGCCTGCTCTAGCAGTGCCTGGAGGGCGAGCTTGGCATCAGCGACGATGCCCAGGTCCGGTGGAAAGACGCGCCCGATTTGTGTCGCTTCGATATCAATCTGAATGAACTTGCGCTTGCCGCGATAGCCGCTGAGATCGCCTGTGTGTCGGTCGGCGAAACGTGCGCCCACGGCCAACACCAGATCAGATTCTAGCAGTATCTGATTGCCATAGCGTGTCTGGGTTTGAATACCAGCTATACCGGCGTAGAGTGGATGATCCTCTGGAAAGCCGCCTTTGCCCATGAGCGTGATAGTGACGGGAATATTGAGATATTCGGCCAGAGTACGAAACTCTTCTGTCGCATTGGCACTGATGACGCCGCCGCCAAGCATAAGCAGAGGGCGCTGGGCTGTTAGGAGCATGTCCAGTGCGCGTTCGGTGGCTACTGTGGATGGTGCGGGTTTTGTGCGCGGTAAAGGCATATCAACAGAGGGATCATACTCTAAGAAGCCACGTTGCACATCAAGTGGTAGATCGATCAGTACCGCACCGGGGCGACCATCCTGGGCAATGCGAAAAGCTTGACGGAAAACACCCGGAATCTGTGCCGCTTCTTTGACCATCACGCTCCACTTGGTGACGGGCGTTGCGCAACCGACAATATCGACGGCCTGAAAGGCTTCCTTGTGCTGTACGGCAGTCGGTGCCTGACCAGTAATGCAAATCAAAGGGATCGAATCGGCGGTCGCGGTATAGAGGCCGGTAATCATGTTGGTCCCGGCAGGGCCAGATGTACCAATCATGATGCCGACTTTACCGGTAGCGCGTGCATAGCCGTCAGCCGCATGTGTTCCGCCTTCTTCATGACGCACAATATAGTGGCGAATCTTGCCCACTTTGAGAATAGACTGGTACAACGGGAGAATAGCAGCACCTGGAATACCGAAAACAATATCCACACCTTCGTCCAGCATTACCTGAACCGCCGCGTCAGTAGCAGACATATGAGTCATGCTTCTCATCCTTTCATATTCGATCAACACGTCATAAGGACAAAAGTATCTCGTAGGGGCATGATTTATCACGCCCTCGCAATCATGCCCTCATCCTCATCTTCATACAATGTCATTTCGTTTGTGGGGCCGTTGCAACCCTGGTGAGGTGTGCCTACCAGGGTGTGATTCATCACACCCCTACACAGGAATTATCACAATGCCAGGGAGATAGCGTTATTCACCTACATGGTGGTTGGCCTGATCTTCCAGATATGTGAGCAGCGCGGAATGGTCGAGATCACCACGTCCGTGTACCTCTAGTGCGGCCAGCATCTGATCGACCAGGGCCGTCACAGGAAGTGGGACGCCGTAGTTACGACTGGTGCTGAGGGCGATGCCCAGGTCTTTGTGATGCAGGCGAATACGGAAGCCGGGCGCGAAGTTGTGTGCTAGCATACTTTCGCCACGCAGTTCCATCACGCGGTTCGCTGCCAGGCCACCCCCTAGCACCTGGAGTATCTTATGCGGGTCTACGCCAGCTTTGGAGCCAAGCACCAATGCCTCACTGACAGCCTCGAAGGTCAGAGCTACCACGATCTGGTTGCAGGCTTTAACAGTCTGGCCTGCCCCGCTCTCGCCCACACGCACAATAGTTTTACCCATTGCCTGAAAAATGGGTATACAGCGATTGAAGGTTGCTTCATCGCCGCCAACCATAATCGAGAGCGTACCGGCAATCGCGCCTTTGTCGCCACCGCTCACAGGAGCATCCAGCATGTTGACGCCGCGCTCAGCCATCTGTTGTGCCACATTTTTGGCTACTACGGGCGAAATAGTACTCATATCAATGGCGATCATGCCTTCATGTATACCTTCAAGTACACCATCTGGCCCCGTGTAGACCTCTTCTACCTGTGGTGAGTCAGGGAGCATCGTAATCACGATATCGCTCTGGGCCGCCACTTCTTTCGGCGTGTTGGCGGATCTTGCACCTTTAGCGGTGAATTCGTCCGTTACTTCCTGATGACGGTTCAGTACCACCAGTTTATAGCCCTGCTTGAGCAGATTATGTGCCATTGGGCGACCCATGATACCCAGGCCAATAAAGCCAATTGTTTCTGCCATAATGCTCATCCTTTTCAATATCGGAAAAGTATTTTTCTCTACTTGGAATATGCCATAAAAAATTCCGTTTGTCAAGTGTTTTTCCATAGTATGGATAATATTTTCTTGAAAATGGAAAATTAAGGATTGTGCATAGAAAAGTAGAGTCGTAGCACAAGGAAGTTACCTTTGCGTTACCTTTACATCACCTTTTGGCTGTTTTCTGTTTAGCGGATAAGGTATAGTAGAGATGACATAAGCGTAGATGCATGGTGAAGGTTATGTTTGGTTCATAACATGGGCCGCAGGGGGGCGTAGTCTTCACCAGGCCCGCTTGTGAGAATGACACGGTTTCTATGACGGATTCTTGCTGAAGAAGGTACCTCACACGAGGTACCTTCTTTTTTATTGTATTTGCGCTCTTGTATCCCGCGTAGCTTTCAATCCCGGCAACGGAACGCCGCGTATTGATGCATCGACCAACTCAACTGGATGATAGGAAGGTAACGGTGTGCCGAGCCGTTGTAGTGATGCTTTGATTTGCAACAGGCAACCGGGGTTGGCAGTGACGATAGCATCGGGACTGGTAGTCAGGATGTTACGTGCCTTGCGCTCGCCGAGTTCCTGCGCTGGTTCGGGTTGCAGCAGATTATAGGTACCGGCACTGCCACAGCAGATGTCAGCTTCTGGAATATCCACTAGTTCGATACCTGGAATAGCACGCAAAACCTCGCGTGGCTGGCGACGAACACCTTGTGCGTGTGCCAGGTGGCAGGCATCGTGGTACGCCACACGCGCATTGATAGGATGCCGTGGCGCGATTGGTTCTAACTCTGCCAGTACCTCTGAGATGTCGCGCACCGAAGCCGAAAAGGCTTTGGCGCGTTCGGCGTATTGTGGGTCATCACGCAAAAGATGCCCGTACTCCTTGAGACTGGAGCCACAGCCAGCGACATTGACAACAACCGTATCAACGCCCCACGCTTCAAATGTATCAATCAGGCGGCGTGCATAGTCCAGTCCCTCTACCTCGCGTCCTGAGTGAATGCTGAGTGCGCCACAACAGCCCTGTGTTGGAGGTACCACTACATCACAGCCCTCAGCCGCCAGTACCCGAATGGTCGCCGCGTTGACTGAATCGAAGAAGACGCGCTGAATGCAGCCGGTGAGTAATCCCACGCGCCGCCGTTTGGTACCTTTCGCCCGTGTGAAGGTTGGTGATTTGGCGAAGATAGCACCCAGGCTGACGGACGGCAAAATCTTCTCCATACCGAGCAGGCGAGCCGGAATGCGCTCCGCGAGCTGTGGCGAGTTGAGCAGGCGGTTCAGACCCAATTTCTGGTAGAGCCAGAGGAAAGGTACGGTGATGCGTAACCGTTCTGGATGTGGAAAAAGACTGAAGATGAACTCACGGAAGAGCTTGTCGGGTAAACTGCGTCGATGGTTGCGCTCGACCTGTGGGCGAGTGGCTTCAATCAGCTTGTCATATTGCACGCCCGATGGGCAGGCGGTGACACATGCCATGCAGCCTAAACACTGATCAATGTGTGTGGTAAAGGTATCATTCAGCGAAATTTCGCCCTGGGAGGCCATCTTCATGAGATAGATGCGCCCACGCGGTGAATCCATCTCCTCGCCCCATAGCAGATAGGTTGGGCAGGTTGAGAGGCAGAAGCCACAATGCACGCAATCCGCGATCAGTTCAGGATCGGGGGCGTGATGAGTATCAAATGTGGACGGCTTTGTCCCGCCACGGCCCAACTGGATATTTGTCGTTTGCATTAAATACCTCCCACGAAGCGACCAGGGTTCATAATGGCATTCGGATCGAAGCGTTCTTTCAAATTGCGCATCAGCGATAGCGCCGGAATTGGCCCCCATATATCGATGGCACGGGCCAGTGTTGGTGCGGCCTGTGTCACAACCAGACTACCGTGTAGATTGTTGGCCTGCTCGCGCAATTGCTGCACTGCCGTTGTGAGCATGTTTTGTGATCCACCGAGACGGGCAAAGATCAGGCCATGACCGGCATGGGCGCACCACTGTACACTGAGTTGCTCGTGTTGTGTGATCTGGCGTAGATGCTCCAGCCAGGTTGCTACATCTGTTGGCAAGACACTGGCTTTTACGATCAGTATATCATCTGCGCCGTGCGGAGCCATCATCTGTCTTGCGGATTGTTGCCAGAATTGTGCCTCTTCCTCGTGGTCAAGCATACGTGCCGTTTCGGCTAGAGAACCAGCGAGCGTGAGCAATGCATCTATTTGGTCGGCGACGGTTTCTGGTTCGGTTTCAAAACGTGCCGCCAGTGTATAGGTGCTATCTTGCAATGAGTTGCTGATATCTAACGCAGTTGGTTCCAGCGTGGAGGCAATAACACGCACGGCCAGTTCGCACAAAAGCGTTGGCGATGGCGCGGAAAGCAGGACTGTTTTCGAGGCGGCGTGGAGTGGATAGAGCCGGAAAGTTGCTGCGACGATGACGCCCAATGTTCCCAACGCACCTATGTAGAGCTTAGGTAGATCATAGCCTGCCACGTTTTTCACGACTTTGCCGCCGCCTTTGGCGATAGTGCCATCTGGTAGCACCACGCGCAGACCGATGAGCTGATCACGCACACCGCCGAAGCGCAGGCGACGTGGCCCCGATGGGTTGGTCGAGATAAGGCCGCCAATCGTGGCCTCTGACTCTAACGGCGGGTCGAGGGCCAGCCATTGTTGCGTGGTAGCCAGGTGTGTTTGTAGATCGAGCAGGCGCAGTCCAGCCTGTACCGAGACAGTCATATCATGTGGCTGATGTTCGATAATCTGGTTCATACCTGTCATGTTGAGCAGAATATCGCAACTGTTTGGCGGAGTACCCATATCAAGTTGTGTCCCGCCGCCGCGTACACTAAGCTTGAGACCCTCTTGATTGGCGAAGGATAATACCGCCGCGACCTCTTGCTCGTTCTGTGGTTCAACCACGAATTGCGCTGGCACTCCGGCTATGGTATCCTGCGCACCAGCCGGTTGGACGCGCTTGCCGACAAGAGAGGTCAGCGCATCGTGAATAGTATGTGATGTAACGCTCATAAGATCCTCCCTCACGACTAGAAACGTTCCGCCAATCCAGCCAATTCTGCCGGATGGGGATGATAGTGTCCCGGCACCTCACCACACAGGCGTGGCGTTGGATAGACCTTGTCAGGGTTGCACAGGTGATCGGGATTGATGGCGCAGCGAATAAGCTGTTGCGTTGCCAGGTCGTCCGCTGTGAACATAACAGCCATGTGCTGTTTTTTCTCCATGCCCACGCCGTGTTCGCCCGTGATGCTGCCACCATGTGCTACGCACCTCCTGCTAATAGCAC
>JAJZEJ010000228.1 GCA_021828635.1 Chloroflexota bacterium | reverse complement strand
CGGTTTTTCGCCTCCCTGAGCATTCGTCTCAATCATAAAAAGGTTTCTCCTCTATGCAATGCGCGACAATGCGCGTCGTTGTGTTGACGTTACCATGAATTGTAACAGAGTTGGGTGAGGCCGTCGAGTCTGTGGGGAACGTTGTTATCTATCCCTTTGATTAACTCACGAACATTTGTCATAGAAAGTCATCTGTAGTATAATGCCGATGTATAGAATGCAGAGCAGATTAAAGCTCTGCGTAAATGAGGAGGTAGCAATGGTAGACGACGATCAAACAATAACCCCAATCCCTTACACATCCCCATTTGACGCTATCCGCAAATTCGATGAACAAGGCCAGGAATACTGGAGCGCACGCGATATGTCGCGCCTGCTTGGCTACACTGAATATGGTAAATTCAGCAATGCTCTCAAAAAGGCAGAGACCGCATGTGAAAGCAGTGGACAGGCGACTTCAGATCATTTCGCTCATGTGGGCGAAATGATCAAACTAGGGAAAGGTGCAAAGCGTAAAATCAGTGATGTACATCTCTCGCGGTATGCCTGTTATTTACTGGTGCAAAACGCTGATCCAGAAAAACCTATTGTCGCTGTTGGTCAGGCATATTTTGCTGTGCAAACGCGCCGCCAGGAATTAGCCGATGCAGATGCGTTAACACATCTACCAGAGGATCAATTGCGGCTCGTTCGGCGCTCGCAAATGACGGTCTACAATACGCAACTTGCAGGCGCAGCCCGTGAAACTGGAGTAATTCAACCGAGAGATTTTGCTATTTTCCAGGATCACGGCTACAAAGGTCTCTATGGTGGTCTTAGAGCAAAGGATATTCATCAACATAAAGGTTTGAAAAAAGGGCAAGAAATTCTCGACCACATGGGTAGCGATGAACTGGCCGCTAATATCTTCCGAGCTAGCCAGACCAAACAGAAACTAGAACGCGACGGCATACAAAGCAAAGAGAAAGCCAATGACGCGCATTACCAGGTTGGCAAGAAAGTAAGGCAAACGATTGAGGAGCTTGGTGGTACCATGCCGGAGAATTTGCCAACCCCGGAAAAGAGTATCCAGCAACTTCAACGCGAAGAGCAGAAGCGTCTTAATCAGCAACAACAGCCAACACTGTTTACAGGGCATGAGTTGCTAGAACAACCACAAGGCAGTACTGGGAATGAAGATCACCAGTAAGATAAGCAGGTACATTGTACGAGAGCTACAGCTTTTTACGCAGGTCGCAGAGCGGTAGCTCTGCACGGGCCATAATTAGCGAAAGGAGCCTGAACATCGTTTGATCGTACTCTTCTGGGCTTACAAAAGGACTAATGTTTTTCCCTTTGTCTTTATGATAGCGTTGCCATTTCCAGTGTACCACCTCATCGGTTCCGGCCAGTTCAAAAGCAGTGGGATAAGACAAAACAGCGATTGTATCATCAATAGCAAATAGGCGAGCTTCTTGCCAGGAGAGATAATGCCATCGCCATGCCCAGTATGAAAAGGAAAAGTTGCTCTGCCACAAACCCTCCTCAGTCACTATCAGCTTTTCCTGCGCTTTTAGCCGCTCTGCCCACACTTTTATGCTCATAACGACCAGAAAAAGCATGCTCATGGTAATGAGATATATTCCAAAAGAGAAAGAGATAGTTGTCATAAAAATGCCAAAAGCAAGTATCCCCAGAGCAGGCAGTACCACGACGATGAGAAATATTCGTTGTGACATGCCTTCATACTGTCTTGCAATAGTTAGAGGTAGTGTCAGCGCAGAAGCGTCAGGAGGAGGTTGTAAGTTAGACAAAAAACGAGCATCATCGCGTATCGCACATTGTCGTTTTTTCTCCAAATGACGCCAGAAAAGTACTTCATTATTAAATGGGCCAAAGGCATTAAAAAGGAACAAAGAAATCGCTAAGGCATAGGGGTAGTAGAAACGCCAAACATACTGGAATGCGAAATCGAAGTGAATGTACAGTAGCACTGCAGTTATAACAAGCGCACCAATACAGATAAATGCCCAGCGTTGTATCATGAACCAGAGGGATAGTGTAGGATGTGTTTTGAGCAACGCCGTTTCAGACTGCTGGGTCTTGAGTCGCATTATTACGCCCCTGAAAGTATGATGGTTAAGAAGGAAACTACCTCTACAACTAATCATACGCCTATCTTGTTGGCAAATGCAACCATAGAATATGCCCTAAACATGACTTACTACCACCCTGTAGCATATTCGTCGTGCGGCCTTGCATCTTCTATTTAGTAGTTGTAAAGTTAATTGACGCCAACCAAAAAATCCGTGGTCCATACGGCAGATATATTGGTTTCAAGAGGTCATGATGATTACTCTTGCTAAAACACTTGCTAATAGCAAACAAGAATTATTAACATATTTTAGGAGCAGGATAGGGGAATCATTAGAAGAAATAAGAAGAAGCTATGCTGCAAAGCAGTACAAAGATCAGGCAACAGCAACAAATAAAGCGGTTATTGAAGCTAAAAATACTTTAATCAAGGCTTTAATACAGAAGGCTAGCATAGAGCGTTGGAATAACGAGGAAATTTTAAGAGTAGTTCTTATGATAACCTATACTAGTTACGTTGTCATGTTAGACGCTAGAAATGACGTATGGCCTTATGACTTCATGTCATTTTCACGTAGAATTGGTGAGTTGTGGGAACCTTTCTGCAAATTATGTTTCGAGTTTCCTCTCAGCGGTGCCACCCTATTCATTCCGCCACTTTTTTCACACGTGAAAGAGAAACTGACAAACGAAATCAATAGCTATATTGACCAGTTGGAAATAACTGAGCAACAGAAAAAGGAGCTAAAAACTTATTACAACAAAATATGGGGATTAGTGACATCAGGGGAAATACAATTAGAACTTGATTTACATTTTGAGCTTAATGCAAGAAAGTATGTTGTTGATTTCAAAAGCGGTTTTGGCTCAAATGAAAAAGGTAATACAAATAGGTTACTTTTAGTTGCAACTGCTTATGCTATTTTAGAAGAGGGCTATAATTGTTTAATCCTTGTTAGAGCAGAGGAAGACAAAAATAACAACTATTTTAGAACACTAAAGAATTCCGGCATTTGGAGTGCTTACTGTGGAGAAGAAGCGTATGCTAGAATCGAGGAATTCTCTGGTTTTCCTTTAAGGAAATGGATTATCAGCAATGTAGATTGGAAAGATGATCTTTTGCCAGCAACAATAACTCATTTAGGTAAAAATAACCTGGATCAGTATTTAGTGTGGTGAGGAGGATTAGTATGCAAGTTGGAGCGATATATCAATCTTATTATACACACTCTGATGCATTAGTAAATTACATGGTAAAGATGCTTAATATTAGAGATAACATGCGTATCCTTGAACCATGTGCTGGTGATGGAGTATTCATTGACGCACTTCTAAAGAGAAAGCCTGATTTATGGATAGATGCTTATGAAATGAATCCAGAGGCATTTTCTATCCTTGAAGAGAAATATGTAGATAAGAAGAATATTTCTCTTAAAAAGTCGGATACTCTTCTTGATGAAGAGCTAACTTTCTTTTCCAAATTTGGCGGTGGCTATGACAGAATTATAGCTAACCCTCCCTATGGAGCATGGCAAGATTATAGCAAAAGAAAAGATTTAAAAAAGCTATATCCAGAGATTTATGTAAAAGAAACGTATGCTTTATTTTTATACAGATGTTTTCATTTACTGGCTGATTATGGTAAATTAGTATTTATCCTGCCAGATACTTATTTAAATCTGCATATGCACACTGCGTTAAGAAATATGCTCTTAAAAGAGGCAAAAATATTGGAAATCGCTCTATTCCCTTCTTCCTTTTTCCCCAATGTTAATTTTGGTTACGCTAATCTATCGATCATAACACTAGAGAAGGCTGACCGTAAACCTACTCTTGCGACAAATCAATTTAGGGTTTTGACTGAACTCAAGCAGTTGGAAGATTTAGAGAAAGAGAAAATTCCTGCCCGTATTTACACTTTCACCCAGGAAGAGGTGTATACTCATCCTCAACATGCTTTTTTTGTTGCCGATAAACAGATAAATATACTATTACATACTAGTGTGCAAAAACTTGGAGATATAGCAGATTGCGTAACAGGCATATATTCAGGGAATGATAAGAAGTATCTACATCCAATCTCTTCAGGTATCAGAAATAGCAAAAACTATTCCCTCATAGAGGAGGAGGCTATTTGCCATAACTATATTGAAAAGAAAAACCTACTTGATGGCATTGCTGCCTGCGAATGTTTCGTCCCTATAGTCAAAGGGGGAGCTGTTAAATATATCAAATCAGATAATTGGTATATTGACTGGAGCCTGGATGCTGTTAAATCCTATAAAACCGATAAAAAAGCTAGATTTCAGAATTCAAGCCATTACTTCAAAAAAGGAATAGGCGTGCCAATGGTAAGTTCCTCACAAATAACAGGCGTTTTAATGGAATATAGACTATTCGATCAATCAATCGTGGGAATATTTCCCAGAGATGAAAAATGGTTGTATTACCTGTTGGCTTTTTTTAATTCGTCAACATGCAACAGACTTATCAGAACTATTAATCCTTCGGCCAATAATTCGGCTAACTACATAAAAAAAATACCATTTATCACTCCTGATGATGATATCTTGATTATTATAAATGATAAAGTAATGAAAATAATATCTGATATAAGAAAAAAATCAAAACACGATCAAGAAGATGAAAAATTTGTTAACGAATTAATACAAGACTTGTATGGCCTCTAACAGAATAGTAAGGGATATTCGTTGGACAGAGATAGTTAGACGCGACGCGCTATGTTATACTACCCACATGGTTATTGGGGTCTGTGAAATCTGAATAGAAATCATGAACTGGTAGGTTAAAACTCCTATGTCACTTTCGACACCCGCGACGCCATCGGCAGAGCAACCCGCACCGTCATCGGTTTATGTACTTGGCGTGCGCGTTGATCGCGTATCGCAACAACAAACGCTTGAGACTATCGACACGATGGTCACACGCTATCATGCTGCTAATCAACAGCTTATCTGCCAGCAAGTCGTGACGGTCAATATGGAATATGTGATGGCCGCGCAGCGCAACGCGACCTTTCGACAAGTCATCAACAATGCCGCGCTGACCACAGCTGATGGCGCGGGCATCGTCTGGGCCACGCGCTATCTGAACGCGCCCGCCCCAGAGCGCGTCACTGGCACCGATATGCTACCAGAACTGGCAAAGCTCTGTGCCGCACGTGGCTACCGTCTCTATCTGCTCGGCGCGGCCCCCGGCATCGCCGAGGCTGCGGCGGAACGTTTACAGCAGCTTGCGCCTGGCTTGCAAGTCGCTGGTACTTACTCCGGTTCACCAGCTCTGGCGGAAGAGGATGCCATTATCGAGCGTATCGCGGCTAGCAATGCTGATATACTGTGTGTAGCCTATGGCGCTCCGGCACAAGATATGTGGATTGCGCGTCATCATCAACGCCTGCCCGTCGCCGTGGCAATGGGTGTTGGTGGTGCCTATGATTTTATCGCGGGCAAACAACAACGCGCTCCATACTGGATGCGCCGCATAGGACTGGAATGGCTCTACCGGCTCTACCGCGAACCCCGGCGCTGGCGACGAATGCTGGCTCTGCCGCAGTGTGCCATGCTGGTCATAGTGAAGGGACGCAAAACGCGATGACGCTTGATCTTCCGCCATCTTCCTATCTCTTTGATACCACCCCTGACCATCTCAAGCCGCTCGTCGATGCTTTCGCGGGTAAGCATGTTCTCGTCATCGGCGATATGGTCGCGGACGAATATCTGATCGGGCGTCCCACGCGCATCTCACGCGAGGCTCCCGTGTTGATCCTCGAATTGGACGAGGAGCGCATTGTCCCAGGTGGTGCGTGCAATGTAGGTGTCAATGCCCGCACCTTAAAGGCCGATGTCTTTCTAACCGGCGTCGTCGGCAACGACCAGCCCGGACACAGCCTGCGCCAGGCCATCGATGCTTTGCAGATGCATCAGGATGGTCTCTTAACTGATACTTTACGCCCTACCTCGATCAAGACGCGCATCATGGCTGGTAGCCCACAGCTCGTGCAGCAGCACATTGTGCGTATCGACCGCGTGGATACCTCAGAGGTGCGTGAGCCATGTAAAGGACAGATTATCGACTATATCAGGCATATCTTGCCATCGATGGATGCTATTGTGCTATCCGATTATGAGAATGGTGTCATCAGTCCCAATATTATTGCTGCCTGCCTGCCATTGGCGCACGAACTCAAAAAAGTCGTCGTTTTCGATTCGCACGGCTCGCTC
>JAJZEJ010000274.1 GCA_021828635.1 Chloroflexota bacterium | reverse complement strand
GAGCAGTTCCTCGTTTAAGAAGCTCAGTTGCTCAATTGAGGTGGGCGCTGGTCGTTCATCACCGTAGTAATGTCCATTCAATGTGCCAGAGATAGCAATTTCCGGCGTGTGCGGGTCGTTATCGGCCTCACGTTTGGCCTGCTCTAGAACCGCTAGCACCTCTTTCATCGTTGTCTCTGCCTCTTCTTGGGTGATGATGCCTTGCTCGACTAAATGATGGGCGTAGAGTTCGCGCACGGTAGGATGATTGCGGATAATTTCATACATTTGGGGTTGCGTGAATGCTGGTTCGTCACCTTCGTTGTGGCCCCAACGGCGGTAGCCAACCAGATCAATCAGAATATCTTTATGGAAGTGGTCTCGATAGGCATGGGCCATGCGCACAGCAGTGAGGCAAGCATAAGGGTCATCCGCGTTGACATGAATAATGGGAATCTCGAAGCCTTTCGCCAGGTCGCTGGCGAAATGTGTCGAGCGGTCATCTTCTGGCAATGTGGTAAAGCCGAGTTGGTTGTTAGCGATAATATGAATGGTGCCACCAACCCAATATCCGCGCAATTGCCACAGGTTCATAGTTTCGGCGACGATGCCCTCACCAGGGAAGGCTGCATCACCATGAATGAGAATGGGCAGGGTGTGATCGACATCCTGTAAAGGTGCGCCAACCACTGAGGTAATTTCTTGATCGGCGCGTGTCATGCCCTCGATAACCGGATTGACAAATTCCAGGTGACTGGGATTGGGAGCCAACACAACTTTCAGGTCAACAGCCCTGTCATGGCCCAGCACATGCTCGGCACCGAGATGATATTTTACGTCGCCCGACCAGCCCAGGCCGAAGTTCTCGGTGAGGGGTGAGCCTTCTTCATGTTTGGCATGGGTAAACTCGCTGAGAATTTTTGCATAGGGCTTGCCCAGGATGTGTGTTAGCACATTGAGGCGTCCACGGTGAGCCATACCGATGATGATCTCATGGGTTTCAGATTCAACCGCGCCACTGATGATTTCATCGAGCATGGGAACCAGCATGTCGGTACCCTCTATCGAGAAACGTTTCTGACCAGGGAAAGTCTGGTGAAGATAGCGTTCAAATGCCTCAACTTGTGTCAGGCGCTTTAACAGTTTGCGGGCTTCAGCCAGCGTTGGTTCTGTATGATACAGGCGTAGTCCAACAGCGTGGCGTAGCCAGAGACGTTCATCAGGTGACTTAACCTGATCGAATTCATAGCTGATCGTGCCGGAATACATAGCGCGTAAGGCATTGAGTGCCTCTAACGCATTGCGTGCGCCTTCGGCGGAGTGACCACCGACCACAGTGGGTGGCAATTGTGCCAGGTCTGCTTCCGTCAAACCATAGGTTGCTGGTAAAAGGGCCGGATCGCCAAGTGGCTCGCTCTCAAGCGGGTCAAGAGTAGCACCCAGGTGACCGCGTTCACGTAGAGCATGGGTCAGTGCAGAGGCCGCCACAGTATGGGCAACAAGTGACGCAGACTCAACCTGGGCCATTGCCATTGTTGTCACTGTTGATGCTGATGTAGAGGTTTCCGCTTCTGTATGCGCAGTGGCTGGTTGTGGTTGCTGTTCGGGAGTCCAGGCCGCGAATGTAGCTCGTGTTGCCTCATCGACGGAGGCTGAGTTCTGTAGGTACTGTTCGTACAGGTCCAGTACGTACCCGGCATTGGGTCCGTAAAAATCTTCCAGGTTATACATAATGCATCCTTCGCATGCTATTTTGATCTACGGTAAGTCTCTTTTTAGCGTTCATGATACTTACGTAGATCGTGAGTCTCTCTAATATAGTACGCTTTCTCTATCTTTTAACAGACATATTTCTAAGCGTAACATACTTATAAATTTTCTCACGTAGTGCTTCATCACGTTTTACATTCACTCGTGTGAGGAATGAATCAGGCTCACAAACGTGTTCTTTATTAGTGAACACTGTCGAGTCTGTAAAATGTTCCTTGTTAAGTATGACCTTCTTTGCAAATGGCGTCAAGAATGCACAAGATGCAAAAATCACAATGGGCTAAATGCTGGTGCTATCTCTAGTGCATTTGTCCTATGAAAGCTGTACAATGGTAGTTCAGCTATTGTGTTAAAACGTCTGGTATGTTATGATGGTATCAACGAAAGAAAAATACATCATACGAGATGTGCAACGACGGAGAGAGTACGTATAGCGTTGCCTGAAGCAGAGAGTTCGGGGTTGGTGAAACCGAACACAGGCTGCATACCGAAAATCACTCCTGAGCAGTCAATCGAAAGATCACAGCATCTGTAGACCTGACCGGAACCTTCCCGTTATTGAAGGGACGCTTTCAATGGTTTTTTCCTGTTTGAGCCTGTGAGTATGATGCAGCGTTTTTGGAAAAAGCTGGGAGCGGCTGAGTGTGGTATCTCGTCATGAGATCGACAAGAAGGGTGGTACCACGGGAGTTCCTCTCGTCCCTGGCTGGCAGGGCGAGGGGTTTTTTTGTGGGCGCGTAACATATTGGTTGTTAATATGAAAGAAGTTCAGAGGAGCTATGGGCGATGAAGACGAAGCTACTCTATCACGAAAATAGCTATATTTACGAATGCACCGCGACAGTGGTGGCTGTCGAGGGCGATGAAATAGCCCTCGATGCGACTGTTTTTTATCCAGGTGGTGGCGGTCAGATGGCTGATCGTGGCACTATCTCCTGGGAAGAGCAGCGTGTACAGGCTGGCGTGATTGCCATGAACAAACGCGATGATGTGGTCTGGCACACGCTGGATTATCCACCGCCGCCGGTCGGTACGCAGGTGGTAGGAACCATTGATTGGGAGTTTCGCTACCGCATGATGCGCACACACACCGCGTTGCACATTCTCTGCGGCATTATCTGGAAAGAGTTTGGCGTGCAGGTAACGGGTGGCCAGATGTATACAGACCGTGCGCGGATGGATTTCTCGATGGAGAACCTGGATAAAGGGCGCATCGCGTACATTGAGCAGAAGATCAATGCGGCGGTTGAGGCGGATTATCCAATTCGGGTCTACACGTTGCCGCGTGAAAAGGCGTTTGCCATACCGGATCTGGTGCGCACAAAAATCAATCTACTACCGGCAGGTATTGAAGAGGTACGTATCGTCGAGATTGTTGGCCTCGACCTGCAAGCGGATGGTGGCACGCATGTCAATCATACCAAAGAGGTTGGCGGCATTAAGATTACCAGAACAGAGAATAAGGGTAGAATCAACAAGCGTTTGGAGATTGTGTTACTGAACACAAATTAAGGGGATATTGGTACAAGACGGAGGGTGCAATGTCAGTGACTTCTAGTGTTTTTCGCCCGGTAATGGCGGCTGATCGCGTCGATTATCCGGGACTGGAACGCTCTGTCCAGCAGTGGTGGGACCAGAACAATGTCCGCCAGCGTTATCTCAAGCGCAATGACAAGAGCGATAAACAATATGCGTTTCTAGATGGTCCAATTACCGCCAACAATCCAATGGGTGTACATCATGCCTGGGGGCGTATGTACAAAGACCTCTATCAACGTTATCGCACCATGCAGGGCTATCGGCAACGTTACCAGAATGGCTTTGACTGTCAGGGACTGTGGGTTGAGGTCAATGTTGAGCAAGACTTGGGCCTGAAAACCAAGCGCGATATCGAAGCCTATGGCATCGCCGAATTTGTAGAACGCTGCAAAGAGCGCGTTTATACCTTCGCTGCCCGTCAGACCGAGCAATCAATCCGTCTGGGTTACTGGATGAACTGGAGTAACGACTACTATACCATGTCTGACGAGAATAACTATACCATCTGGTCGTTTCTCAAGAAGTGCAAAGAGCGTGGACTGATCTATAAGGGGCGTGATGTAATGCCGTGGTGTCCGCGTTGCGCGACGGGCATCTCAAATATGGAGATGGAGGCGGAAGGCTATAAAGATGTCTCGCATCTGAGCCTGTATGTGCGCTTCCCGCTCACCGACCGCCCAGGCGAGTATCTGCTGGCCTGGACGACTACGCCCTGGACGCTGGCCGCGAATGTTGCTGCTGCTGTGCATCCCGATCTACCCTACATCAAAGTTGAGCAGGATGGTGAGTTCTACTATCTAGCCGAGGCATTACTACCCGTTCTCAAACAACTGAAAGGCCGCGACAAGGGTGATTACCATGTGGTTGAGACGCTCAAGGGTAGTGACATGGTGGGCTGGAGCTATCGTGGACCATTTGATGAACTGCCTGCTGAGCAGGGTGTGAAGCATACGGTTGTTCCCTGGAAAGAGGTCAGCGCCAGCGAAGGTACCGGTATCGTGCATATCGCTCCAGGCTGTGGCCGCGAAGACTTTGGCCTCTCCAAAGAGTTCAATTTAGCTGTGGTCGCGCCCGTCGATGAGTTTGGCATCTATCTCGAAGGCTACGACTGGCTGACCGGACAAAGCGCCTCTGAGGTAGGACAGCAGGTAGCTGAGAACTTGACGCGGAAAGGTCTGCTCTATCGTCCTCAGAACTATCGGCACCGCTATCCAACCTGCTGGCGCTGTAAAACCGAGTTGATCTTCCGTCTGGTGGACGAGTGGTTCATTTCGATGGAGACGTTGCGCTACGAGATCATGGAGGTTGTGCGCCAGATCAAATGGATTCCAGCCTTTGGTTTTGACCGTGAGATGGACTGGTTGCGCAACATGGACGACTGGATGATCTCGAAGAAACGCTACTGGGGTCTGGCACTGCCAATCTTCGATTGTCCGAAATGTGGTAATTTCGAGATCATCGGCAATAAAGAGGAACTCAGAGAGCGTGCTGTCGCTGGCTGGGAAGAGTTTGAGGGCCATACACCGCACCGGCCCTGGATCGATGCCGTCAAAATTCACTGTAGCAAGTGTGGCGAGACGGTTTCGCGCATCAAAGATGTCGGCAATCCCTGGTTGGATGCCGGTATCGTGCCGTATTCCACGCTACACTATTATACCGATCATCAATATTGGGAGCAGTGGTTCCCGGCTGATTTCGTCACCGAATCTTTCCCCGGCCAGTTCCGTAACTGGTTCTACTCTATGTTGGTGATGAGTACGGTCATGGAGAACAAGGCACCGTTCAAGACGCTCTTCGGCTTCGCAACGTTGATGGGCGAGGATGGTAGCCCGATGCACAAATCGAAGGGCAATCTGGTCGTCTTCGATGATGCAGCTGAGCGTGTGGGCGCGGATACCATGCGTTGGCTCTATGCCAATCATGTGCCGGAGCAGAATCTAAGCTTCCCACGTATTCCTACAGAGGAGGATATGGAGAAGGCTGAACAGAGTGGCGTTCCGGTGCGCCTGAGCGAGAAGTGGATGCTGGTGCGCAGGTCGCTGGACAAAATCTGGAACATCTACTGGTTCTTTGTGACCTATGCCAACATCGACCAGTTTGACCCGACGATGTACCAGTTGCCTGTATCGAAGCGCAGCGAACTTGATCGCTGGATTCTTTCTGAATTGCAACAGACCATCCAGACCGTGACAGAGGGTCTGGAACAGTACGATACGGTGAAGCCAGGGGAGAGCGTGCAGGCGTTCCTTGATGATCTCTCGAACTGGTACTTGCGTCGTAGCCGTGAGCGCATCTGGGCCTCTGGCATGGAAGACGACAAGATTGCCGCATACCTGACGCTCTACGAGTGCCTGACAACGCTAGTCACATTACTAGCACCATTTATGCCCTTCATGACCGAGGAACTATACCGCAATCTGGTATGTAGTGTAGATTCAAAGGCACCGCTCAGCGTTCATCTATGCGATTGGCCGCAAGTCAATCAGAGCCTGGTTGATGAGAAATTGACCCGCGATACTCATCTGGTGATGCGCATTGTGGGTTTGGGGCGTGCCGCACGTGAGAAGGCGCAGATCAAGGTGCGCCAGCCGCTTAACATGCTGAATGTGCGTGTGCCGAGTAAGGATGAAGAGGAGGCGTTGCAGCGTTTGAGCGATCAGGTGCTTGAGGAGTTGAACATCAGACATCTGCAACTGATGAGTAGCGAGAGCGATATGCTGGCCTATAGCTTAAAGCCGCAGGTCAAGCTGCTTGGTCCTAAGTATGGGCCACTGGTGCAGAAGATTCTGGCTGCTTTTAAGGCACTCGATACACATGATATCCAGGTTGCGGCCCGCCAACTCAAGGAGACTGGCAAACTGACATTCATCGTTGACCCGGTTGATGGCAGGCACGTAGAGTTGACGGCTGAGGAGGTTGAGGTCACATCGACGGCGCGTTCTGGTTATGTAACAGCTGAGGAATACGGCTACATCGTCGCGCTTGAGACGACGATCACGCCGGAACTGCGGCAAGAGGGTCTCATCCGCGATC
>JAJZEJ010000648.1 GCA_021828635.1 Chloroflexota bacterium | reverse complement strand
TCCAGTTCAACCTGGTGGTTCACCATTGTTACATACCTACAGAAATGACCAGGGGCAATGGCAAGGCTTTCTGGGCAATGTGAATCAACAGTGTGGAAATAGCCAGCAGTATTTCCCGGTTATGGCGTGTACAGGAGTAGGGGCTTCCCTTCATGTCTGCGGAGTCGATAGGCAGAATAACAACATCTATCATACCATTCGCTATCCGGGTGGAGGCTGGCAAGGCGTTTATGGGGATGTCAATGGTCAGAATTCCGGGGCACCGACATCAGGCTTTGGCGGGATCGGGTGTGCGGGGGTCGAGTCAAGCGGTCTCCTTCATCTGTGTGCGGTACCTTTCAATACCGATGGGAGTGGAAACCTCCTGGGAGGAAACATCTACCATACGTTGCGGAGATCTGACGGGACGTGGCAAGGCTTCTATGGAGATGTCAACGGACAAAATGGTGGCAGTGGCACTCCTGCCTTCATCAGAGTTGCTTGCTGCACCACTCCCGATGAGACGCTGCATGTCTTTGGGAGTGATTCCACCAACACCATTTGGTATACTTACCGTAGAACAGATGGAAGTTGGCAGGGATCTTTTACCAATGTCACCAGCCAGGTGTCCATCCCCATAAACGACACCCCCGGGCTCGCATGTACTGCTATCGATACGACGCTTCACCTCTGCGCCATCACAGCAGGGTACATCTATCACACCAGCCTTCCTACGGGGGGTACATGGCAGTCACCACCTGACCAGCCTCCGCCTCCGCCTGAAGGTCGCACTGCTGGTGGTTGGGTCGGATGTGCGAATGTTGATGGTACGCTCCACGTCGTGACGCTACTCAGTACCAGTTACGATATTTTTCATATCACACGCGACGCTTCTGGACCGTGGAGTACGCACTATGAGGATGTCTCTCAAGCAAATAACTTTTCAGGTCCTCTCATGGCCTTCGCCATCGCTGGTGTATCAGCTAGCTAAGGCATTGAGAACGATGGCGGGACCTATCGGTGCGAACCCGATCAAAAGAGATGTCGTATCATAGAATTTGACGTTTAGACAAAAAACGCAGCTAGGTTGGTGGTAAGACAAGTGGGCTAGCAAGCTAGCCCAACCGAGTAATACTCCCAAAAAAACACATCGGAACAAGGAGCATTACTCAGATGAACTGTACCACATTGCAAACGATTCGTCAGCATGTGTATGACTGTCTGCAACGACGGGCCGATGCATTGTTCAGCTTGTCGGACGCCTTGATGAGCGAAGCGCAAGCACAACGTTTGCCAGAATTGTCGTTGTCGCCCTTCTTTGAGCGTGGCCGGTCGAGCGTGTATGCGGCATTGGACGAAGGACGCATCAATGTGGCAGCGTTGCGAAACGTGTGGGCTGAGGCGCTGTTGAGCGAGGTGCCTGCCAAGCAGACGGTGTGGTTGGGCATCGATAGCAGTAGCTTGGCCCGTCCTGATGCGGCC
Source organism: Chloroflexota bacterium (assembly GCA_021828635.1). The sequence continues at coordinate 4,873 of JAJZEJ010000648.1, read as the reverse complement.
TGTAGTGAAGATCGAGGGATGATCTACGTTCACAATTTGCCGCATGCGACCACACCGGTAAGCGTGGGATGGCAATTTTCGACGCTGATGCTTTTGCCAGAACAAGCGAGCAGTTGGGTCGCCGTGCTGGATCAGCAACGCATTCGCACTGATCAAACGGCCATTGAGGTGGCGATTGAGCAACTGCAAGCCTTTCTGCCGCTGTGTCAGCGCCCCGTGATTCTGCTGGCAGATCGCTGGTATGCCGTTTTGCGCTTCGTGCAGGCATGTCAAGCGGTGCCGTGTCCCGCGCTGTTGCGCCTCAAGCTCTATCGCCGCCCGCCTGCCAGAGAAGCAGGAAAGCGTGGAGCGCCACGCAAACATGGTGCATTGCTGCAAGGCTCGCGGCCCGAAACGCTTGAAGCCCCCGATGCCACGTGGGAAGGCGAAGATGAGCAAAGCCAACATGTGGTCGTTTCGTGTTGGCAGCACTTGCATTTTCAAGAAGATGCGCAGACGGAGGTATGTGTCATTCGGGTGCAACGGGAAGCGGCGCGTGGCACCAAGCGAGATCCGAAGGAAAGTTGGTTTCTCTGGACAGGGGAAGACCTGCCTCCTTTGGAGCAAGTGCGCACGTGGTACCGCAAACGCTTCTGCGCCGCGAGCATGGCTATCGCTTTCTCAAACAAGACTTGCTCTGGGATGAGGTACGGGTGCGCACGCCGGAGCAAATGGAGCGATGGAACTGGGTGGTAGCGTGTGCCTGCAATCAACTGTGCTTGGCTCGCCACTTGGGGCAAGCAGTGCAGCGTCCCTGGGAATCGCGGCAGCGTTCGGTGACACCGCAACAGGTGCGCCGGGCGATGCCCAGCATTTTGTCCCAGCTTGGCACACCGGTTCGTGCGTCCCAACCACGCGGAAAATCGCCTGGATGGACGAAAGGGCGTCGCAGAACTCCTGCTCCTCGCTTTCCCGTGGTCAAAAAGCGACCAGCGAAGGGCAAAAAGCAGGCCAAAGCGGGGTAATCTGCTCCCTTTTCTGCTCATCGGTTCCTTTTCTCTGAACGCTTCCAAGCCTTCAGCTACTCGCGCTTTGTCTAAACGTCAAACCGTATAAAAAATAATAAAACCATTTTATGGAGAACAAAAAATGCTGTAACCACATTGTTATCTATGCACTTACAACACCAGAAACGCCCCACAGCACTACTATGGCAAGCTACTATAAGCATCCTAGCACACCCATTCTTTTTTTTAGGTAATCTTGTGCTACAGAACAGAAAGTACCAGGATGCTCATTCCGCTACTGATTCTGATTCGGTTTCTTCTCACGCCCACCAGCACGAGACTTAGGCTGTTCGCGGAAATCGGTACGCCGCTTACGACCACCAGGAGCATCTTTGAATGGTACGTTATCGCCAGGACTGAACTTGCGTTTTTGTTCCTGAATGAGCGTATCATTCAGATGCATATAGTTCTTAATAGTCGCTATATCCTCATGGCCGAGAATCTCTTGCAGACTGAAAATGTCGCCGCCGAGCATGAGATAACGCACCGCGAAGGTGTGTCGGAAGATGTGAGGGCTAATACGCTTCCCTGATATGCCAGAACGCGAGCGCAGGCGCTTGAAGAGCATCTCGATACCGCTAATAGTCAGAGCATAGCCAGTCTCAGAAAGGAAGATGTGATCCTCATTCGGTTCGCCTATCTCTTCTAGCTCTTTCGCATCCTGCCGCCAGCGATCCAGGTAGTAGAGAAGCGTGCGGAGCGCATTGCGGCCAAGAGCGACACGGCGTTCCTTACGTCCCTTGCCAAAGACAATCAACGTTCCCTGGCGACGATCAAAATTTGATAGGCGGAGATCACACAGCTCGCCCACGCGAATACCAGAATCCCACAGCACCCAGAGGATAGCGCGATTACGAGCTGCATTCCGATCAGCGATCAACCCTTGCTCTTGCGGAGGAGCGCAAGCCGCGAGCAGCTTTTCAAATTCGTCAAACTCAATGATGCGAATAAGCGGCTTTTCCAACTTGGGTAGCTCAACCCGTTCCGCCGGATTCTCGTCGATGTATTGCTCGACAGAGAGCCAGTTACAGAAGGCGTGCATGGACTGTGCATACCAGCGACAGGTACGAGTTGTGCGCAGTTTGCCACGTGCGCTTGTTTCCTTTGCGAGAAAGACCAGCCAGGCACGCAGGTGTACTACCTCTATTTGCGTGAGATACATCACCTTTTGCTCTTTCTCTAGGAAGTTTGCGAGATGCTTGAGCGAGGTTCGATGTTGTACCAGCGTCTTGGGACTGAGATTCCTGCTTTCCCGATCTAGCAGAAACTCATCAATAGCAGTACGAATCGCTTTCTCAGGACGCGAAGATGCACGCGACGGAGTGCGTTTAGAAGATATGCCAAAAACGCGACGAGCCATAGAAGCCTCCTTTTACTCATGGCTCCTTGTAACTAGCCGGTTGGTCATCCCTTTGCGAGACGGTTGGTCACAAACGCTTTTTTGCGACCATTGCCACGCATCGGTTATACCGATAGCTTGCTATCAAGGCGCATGAGAATTGGCTTCCTGGCTCTCTGGCTCCTCGAACAGGATTTGAACCTGTAACCCACCGGTTAACAGCCGGTTGCTCTACCGTTGAGCTATCGAGGAATGCTTGCCCTAACGACAGCCCTATTGTATCCTATCTGGGCAACCGTTGTCAATACTTTTTTGTGACTAGTTTCCAGCCTCACCCTGCTATAATAGAGATGGATAGAAATTGTACAAGATATTGATGGAGAGACATTGATGGAGCAAGCAGGACAGAGTGACGAGCAGGCATCACATCGTTCAATGGTGGAAGAAAAGCAGGAACAGAGAGAAAGTGAGGGCAGTAGCGCCATTTTGTTCGATCTACGCACGCTAGCACAGTTCCGCAACACGGGACCAAACGTGCAGGTATTGTCGGATATCGACACAGCGCGTCTCGTTCTCTTTACTTTTCGAGCGGGTCAGCAATTGCGGGAACATCATACATCCAGTCAGTTGCTGGTACAGGTCTTGCGTGGGCGTGTCTCCTTCAGCACGCCGGAAAATACCCTGCGTTTGCAAGCTGGTATGGTGCTGCAAGTAGAGTCGCACGTCCACCACAATGTTGTAGCCCTGACCGATGCGGTGATGCTGCTGACGATGACGCCCAGCCCCACCTATCACAGCCTCGAACACGAGCCATTTCACGACCTTACTCCGCTTGTATCGCGTGCAAAAGTGGATCAGTGACCAGCTAACCAATAGCGATGCTCGTTCGTAGTAGACATGATAGATCGATCACAGCAAATTGGAAAGCGAGGGTCGGGTCGCACATGGGTAGAGGCAGCAATAGAACAGGCCACTCCTGGGATGATGCCGGAGAGGAGTGGTATGACGACGAGGAAGAGGAGTATATTTATCAACGCCGCCAACAACCGCAACGCCCACCGAGACGCAAGCGTCGCGTGCGCCGACGGCGTAGCGTCTGGCCCGCTCTGCTGATAGGTTGTGGTCTGGGTATCTTGCTGGCTGTGCTGGCCGCCACCGCCGTGGTCTTTTTCGCGCTCAGATCGGTGCCAGGGATGGTACCCGTCGGTGGCTTGAAAGGTCTGGGCGGCGTCAACGGTTTGAATAACACGAAAATCTTTACGCAACAGCAGAGCCAGAGCTTTCAACTAACAAATCTCAATCAGCTTCAGATCTGCGACGAGATCGGCAATGTCACGGTCGATACCAATACCACAAACAATGCGATGGCGACAACAGTGACGACCGAGAAGATTGTGCATAGTGCCAACCAAACCGCCGCTAACCAGGAGTTTGGGCGCATTGCCGTCACTGCTCAGACGAGTACTGGAAACTCCGCTTGCGCGTCTTCCTCTAATCCCACGCAACCAACGGCAGGCACAACAAACACAACACCCCAGACTACGCAGACTACGCCGACTAGCTCCAGCGCATTCTTTGTCAATGCCACTGTCCCTGATAATAACGGCATCCTGCGCGGCACTAACGATGCCGTCAACGTCACCATCAGCGTTCCCACTACTCTTTTATCGAATGCCGGTACTTCGTTCCTTCTCAACATTAACGCGCCAATAGGCAATATCGCGGTGGATGGTGTGAGCGGCAATTTGCAACTTAAAGGTAGTAGCGGCAATATCATGGTTAGCCAGGCGGTACTGGCATTAGGTTCACATCTTGAAACCGCGGAGGGCAATGTGACTTTCAGTGGGGCGCTAGCTATAGCCCAGAATACCAGCACAGCGAATGGCGCACCAACCAGCTATATTTTACAGAGTGAGCAGGGCAATATCGACGTGACACTCCCCTCAGCCGTGAACGTGACTATTGATGCCAACACCAATGTCGGCAAGATCATCGCCACCGACTTCGCGTTACCTGTGCAGAACAGCAATGGTAGCATGAGCTATAACGGCCCCTTGCTACCTAACAGCACCAACAAAGCCAGCAATGTCCTCGTCCTCGATGTCAGCACCGGCAATGTCACCCTGCATAAAGCCACTATCGGCTCGTAAATAATGGTTGAGGCTTGTCAGTGTTTTCCCTATACGCTATAATTGCGCCACAAGCTGAGCTTTGCTACAATGCGACTATGGCTGGTCATATACAGAAAGGAGAGGCCGTACCTCGTCATCATGATGGTGACATAGACGGCATGACGATCTATGGATATCAAAAATGAACCACAGGTGCTTGCCTCACTTATCTTTCTGACAGGTCCACTGGCAGGCCAAACCTATGCAATCACTAAATCTATCATCACGCTTGGCCGCAACCCTAACAACGATGTCGTCATCACTGAACCCTCGGTCTCTCGCTATCACGCCCGCATCAGTTTCACAAACGGGATATG
>JAJZEJ010000222.1 GCA_021828635.1 Chloroflexota bacterium | reverse complement strand
TCATGCAGCAGGTCCAGCTTCTCCATGAAATCGCTCAGCATATCGCCAAGCGTGGAGAAGTCGGAGTGCGCGTGATTCTGGCTGATCTCGAAGATCAGTTGTTCGGCCTTGTCAAGCGCGACATCGGCATCAGACTCTTCATACGCCACAGCCGCGATCTGGCCGGCAGCATGAATTAAGCGACGCAAAATAGCGGTACGCTCGACAATGCGTGCGTAATATTCAACATTGCCACTTGTAGGCACCTGATTGACGAGCGAGGTGATATAGCCCGGCCCTCCGACCTCTTCGAGCCGATTGAGATGCTCTAGTTCATCACAAATCGTAATGAAGTCCGCCGGCTCGCGCAACTCATAGAGATGCACGACCACCTCGTAAATAATGCGGTGCGCGTCACGATAGAAATCTTCTGCATGCAGAAAATCGGCCACCTGGGCAATTGCCTCCGGGTCGATAATGATACTACCAAGTACACCGCACTCGGCCTCAATGTTTTGTGGTAACAGCTTTTCCACGACTCACCAATGATGTGCCTCTACAAAGACAGCAGGCAAAGATAATGATAAATTATAACATACGTTCGCACACATGTTCGATGAAATACGTGCTTGCCCTGCTAAAATAGGACAGCGCAATGCTCTCAAATATTGGGTGCGTTTTCAAAGTGTAACGAATATTGCGCAGAAAATCAATTGTGGTCGAAAACTGGGCCATGTGGATATGTGGATATGTTCGCAAATCAGATGCGCTCAAATGCCGCTCACACTTGACATAACGGCGGATTTCCCCAACTTATCCACCATCGAAGTGCGCTTATCCACAACAATCTACCGACTTTTCCCCCACTTATCCACGAAAAATTGGTCCTTTTGTGGATAAGTTCGTTTCCCTAGCAAGAGAAACATGGGCTATCCAGCAAGCGGGCAAGGTGAGCGCAAGGCATGACTCCAACTAATTCAGAAGGCTCCAGCAATCTGATTGCTGGAGCCTTTAACTCTTCAAATACTATACTCATCCTTTTCTTATTAATATATTTTTCTATACATGAGATTTTTATCTTAACTCAATTAATACAATATTAACCAACTTTTAACCAGAAACACCATATTCTTCATACCCCCTTCCGCTTATTATTAACCATGTCGGAACGAGAGAGGCGCAAAAAGCGAGAGCAATTTGGAACTACTTTTTCTCAGCTTTCGCGCGATGGAACTCTCTTTGTATCCACACCGGCATATTCTTATGCAAGAAGATTATGCTATAAAATTTATATCTTGCACACTATATACAAAGGAGAAAAAGACAATGACGAACAACATGAAGGCAATGGAATTGAATGACGAGCAGTTGGCATTGGTGAGCGGCGGCCACGATCATAGCGGGTCCAACAATAGTGGCAATGTGGTCAACAACTGGCAGAGTACCAGTACCTGGTCAAGCACCGACATCAGCAAGAGTCACATCGATGATTCTTCAATTGGCAATGTCGGTGCCAACAATGTCAACCTGGTATGGCAGTCAACATACACTAAAAAAGTGTATCCGATCTTTGGATAGGCAAGTCTTTGTAAGCTCATGTATGTCATAGCTCTGCTGGAATATGCACACATTCAGGTTGAGCCAGGGATACAAAGCGGCAAAAACTTGACTATTGGGCAGCATGGCCTCCATTTATGAAGTGGGGGTCATGCGATGTTACACACATATAAAACGTAGGACACAAGGAGAAAGGTTACAATGAATAGCGATTCGCTGGCATGTGAACTGAGTGACGAGCAGTTGGCATGTGTGACAGGTGGGGGCTTTGTCAACCTCAATATCGTCGTCGTACCGCAGACAATGGTGGCTGACAGTACCAACGCCATCTTGTTTAGCTCCATTTCCCACTCCAACATCGGCAATATCAATGCCTCATCGTGGCTCTTTATTGGTCAGTCGATGTCTACCTACAAATAAACCCAGCAACTTCAGTAGCATGTACTCTTGACACGTCATAGCGTACATGCTACCTGATCCACCTCAAGAAGGAGAAAGATTTTCATGAGTAGCGATCCACATATATACGAACTGAGTGATGAGCAACTAGCACAGGTGACAGGTGGTCATGCTGGCAACAAAGCTGTTATCTATGAATATGTCTATGCGCCACAATATATCTTTATCACAAACAGCCACATCAATCACTCTACCATTGGTGGCGACCAGATCTACGAGATTAGCTCAATCCACCAACTCAACCAAATGTTGTATATGGGTCAGCGCCACCCTCATCATCACCACCCTCATCATGATGTAGACAGATAGCAGCCAATGGCTGCATCTATACAAGCTATTACATGTGAAGTACTATAGGGAGAGACAGGACAGGGCGATGTCAGCATCTACTAACACCATTTTTCGCGGAAGTACCGTACAAAAATATATCCAGGGACGGGATAAAACGATTCTGCCACGTTTTGTGGCTCCCCCCACCTTTTTGTTGTTATGGTGCCTGCTGATCATCTTTACCTGTGCATGGCTGATTGCCTGGCTAGGACAGATACCAATTTACGCGACAGGTGTAGGCGTCGTTCTCACACCCCCGACTTCTGCTAACAATACAAACGACAGAGCGGTCGCCATTGTCTTTGTTCCCTATACATCATCGCTCCATCTCCAGGTTGGACAACAGGCACACGTTCAGCTTGGCACAGCAGCTTCCCAGATCACTGGTACTATCGAACATATTGACACGCAGCTTCTCAGTCCCAGTGCAATACGCCAATCCTATGCTTTAGTCATGCCTGCTCCCTCACTGGCTGTCATAGTCGCGCTCGATCCCCATCTTTCAGGGCATCTCTATGCCGGAACGCCTGTACAAGCTCAGATTCAGGTCGGTAGCAGTCGCCTACTTTCATTCTTCCCCGGCTTTGCTATACTTTTGAAAGAGATATAACCCATGTACGTAAACAATAGTAACATGCCTGAAGAACCTGCTACCGTTCCCTTAGAACGACTCTCTCCGCCGGTCATACAATGGCAACCAACCCTCATCAGGCGTCCTATAGTCTATGCTGAGAACAATCTGCAATCATATCCATCAGACGATGCAGACCTGCGCATCTATCGGGAAAGAATTGCTAATCAGGAGACCATGCGCCTCCAGGCATTTGTCGCCACATCCTCCAAACAGGAACAAAGTAGTACCGTTGCATCTTCTGAAGAAGATACACCACGCAAACGTTCATGGCTACGACGACGGCGCATAGCTATACAGCATCAGGTCAGTACAGTTGAGTGTGGTGCGGCTTGCCTAGCAATGATACTAAGCTATTATGGACACAAAACCAGTATCTCAGAGGTTCGTGAGCAATGTGGTCTGGGACGCGATGGTCTCTCGGCACTCAGCATCGTTAAAGTAGCGCGTCACTATGGCTTGCGTGTCCGGGCGCTGTCTTTACAGGAGAACGATCTGAGCTTTGTCACTTTACCCGCCATCGTTCATTGGGAGTTCAATCACTTTATCATCGTCGAACGATGGTCGCCAAAGGGTGTCACCGTTGTTGATCCCGCCGTAGGCCGCCGCCACCTATCAATTCAGGAGTTCGATGATGGTTTCACGGGCGTCGTCATCATGCTGGAGCCAGGGGTACATTTCATGCGTGCCAGCAAACCTGCTCCGTTAAGTTTGTGGGCTTACGCCCGTAGCTACTGCCAACACTCTCCTGGGGCCATTCTACAAGTCATCGGAGCGTCGCTGTTCCTACAACTGTTGGGTCTCATCATGCCCTTTCTGACTGCGGTTGCCATCGACCAACTCATTCCCATGAAAATGCTCGGTACGCTAGAACTTTTAGGTATCGGCATGGTGCTGATCGTGCTTTCCCAACTTGTGATTCGGTTGCTACGTGCCTCTGTCTTGCTCTATGTGCAATCACATGTTGACATTACTATGATGCTCAATTTCTTCGAGCATTTACTCAGCCTGCCACAACGCTTCTTCCTGCAACGGTCCAGTGGCGACCTGCTAGCTCGCCTTACCAGCAATGCTGTCATCCGCGACACGATTAGCAACCAGCTCTTCTCAACCCTGCTCGATGGCGGTTTCGTCATCGTCTACCTGCTCATTCTCTTTTCTCAATCGCTCGTTTTCACGCTCGTTGTCCTTATCGTCGGCCTCTTGCAAGCGATTTTGTTGCTCTGCACCAACCGACTTATCAACGATCTGACCAGCCGCGAACTGGCCGCGCAAGGCAAATCGCAAGGCTATATTACTGAGGCGCTAACCGGCATCAAGACGCTCAAGGCAGCTGGTGCGGAAGACCGTGTGCTGGAACGTTGGTGCAATCTCTTCCTGGATCAAATGAATGTCTCGGTACGCCGAAACTATCTCCTCTCGCTGATCGGAACCGGCATGCACACGCTCAGCATCTGCGCTCCCTTGCTTTTACTTTGGCTTGGCACAATACAAGTTATCAATGGCAGCATGCAACTCGGCACCATGTTGGCTCTCAATGCTCTGGCCTCCTCGGTGCTGGGACCGCTCTCTTCACTGGTCATGGCCGCAAAAGAATTGCAACTGGTGCGCTCACATATGAACCGGATCGCCGATGTCATGGAGGCTGTGCCGGAGCAGAACCTGCAAGAGGTCACACAACCACCACCACTACATGGTGCGATTCGTCTTGAGAATGTAAGTTTTCAGTACGATGCCAATTCGCCACTCGTGCTACACGATATTAATGTACAGATCAGACCAGGCCAAAAAGTGGCGCTCGTCGGACGCACCGGATCGGGCAAAAGCACACTGGGAAACCTGTTGCTGGGCCTCTATCTTCCCACCACGGGTGAAATATATTTTGATGATATGCCACTACGCACATTCAACTACCACGAGGTACGCGCTCAATTTGGCGTCGTGACGCAGGAGGCCAACATCTTCGGCGGCTCCATCCGTGAGAACATCGCGCTCAATTACCCAACAATGAGCCTGGAACAGGTTATGCAGGCTGCTCACCTTGCGTCTATTCACGAAGACATCTTGCGGATGCCGATGGAATATGAAACGTTCGTTTCAGAAGGCGGCAACGCGCTCTCTGGCGGCCAGCGCCAACGTCTCGCCCTGGCTCGCGCTCTGGCACACCATCCACCAATTCTGCTGCTGGATGAAGCTACGAGCAATCTAGATGTGATAACAGAACGGGTCATAGAGCGCAATGTACGCCAGCTTCCATGCACCCAGATCATCATCGCGCACCGCCTCAGTACCATTCGCAATGCCGACCTGATTCTGGTGCTGGATCAGGGAACGATTGTCGAACGCGGCACCCATCAGGAATTACTCCAACATGACGGCTACTACGCCCAGTTGATACAGCACCAACTAGCCAATGGCGAGATTAAAGCGAACGTCATTAATCCACAAGAACTTGCTCAGCAACAATACACATCAATAGGAGTCTTACATCCTTAAAATCATAATCATGCCTCTACATCACTAGCAAGATTATGTATTTTTTCTCTCATATAGACAGCGAAAATGTTCAGAGCGTCATTATCAAATATACGCTCGTGAACTTCCAAATAGTCTTCTAACGCTTGTATGATGATAGAGTGAAAATGCGTCGGCACTACTTGCAATGCCCATTCCGCACCCTCCGCTTTTGAGAAAATAGCTCCTTTATGAAGATAGGCATAGACACGACAGGCATTAAGGATGAAATAGACCGGCATGTCAGTACGTCTTTCATATGCTTCATCGAAATCTCCAACAATGGCACGTGCATAGGCGAACGTCGGAACTATTGGCAATGTTTCTTTTACCGATTTTCCATATAAAGTGATACCACGCGCTAATGTCACTGTGATGTGAGCAGATAAATCGCTATCGTAACGCTGCTGCTCATTCCATAGCACCCACGAGCCGTCGGCCAGCGCCGCTTGATAGTGTGTACGCCATGATTCGCTATAGTGCAGATCATATGGTAAAGGATGCTGAAAAGGATGTATCGCAGACTCGACAAAAAAACTGATCTCGATAGGACAAGGAGCTAGCGAGTTTCGCAACAAATATGCGATGATCTCCCGCTTGATCTCGACGGGCAAACTATGAGTGGTCACGATGAGTAAATCAAGATCGCTATGAGCGAGATTGAAACATCCCATAGCCAGCGAACCGTGCAAGTAGCAACCAACAAGACGAGTAGCCAGCAAGGTTTGCAGGTGTGTTTGTAGATCATGAATCTGATGCGTAACCACCGCAGGACAGGTTGCCCAGCTATAATGCGACATGTGAACTCTCCTGATAAAACTAAACAGTCATTGACAAAGGAACAGCTTATCGTTTATGCTACTTATGACAG
>JAJZEJ010000454.1 GCA_021828635.1 Chloroflexota bacterium | reverse complement strand
ACGTCGGCGCTCACGTTCGACCTTAGAGCGGCGTCCATCATCCATTATCACTGTTGGGCCTGTCTGTGTAGATTCCTTGCATAACGAAGTTACTGTGAGCGGAAAAACATTGCGCCTGACTCCTACCGAAAGTAAACTTCTTCATTTGCTAGCTGTCAATGCCAACGATGTTTGTACAACAGGGCAGATTGTGACGCATGTTTGGGGCTACGACGGCGATGGCGATGCTGGCCTGATTAAAGCTCATATCCGTCATTTGCGCCAGAAAGTCGAGCCAGACCCTGGGAAGCCACAATATATTGTGACGGTGCCAGGCGTTGGCTATACCATGATAAGGCGCATTATCACTATGGAAGAACAAGAGGTCAACGAGCCTGTGCGTTCATTGCGCGTGGTATCTGTGTGAACCCTGGCAGATCTCACTACACAGTAAAGAGGAGCGAAGAAGATGTTTATCATTTTTCTTCGCTCCTCTTTACTGTGTAGTGAGATCTTAACTGATCAGTATCCGAATTTACCACATCTCTATCCTTTTCTGCATCCTTTTCGTATAGCTGGCTAGCTATATTAAATAAGAGTTATTTGGTTTTTCATGGATGAGGGTAATAGAGGTTATTTGGAATGATTCCTACATTGCGTTCCTTGAGACGGGTGCCTGACCAGTATCGCACCTTGCTACCAATTATGTTTATGAAACGATATCAATGTCTTATTGTAGGTGCTGAACAGAATATTTTGACGGTTGCGATAACTACACCTGACAAAATTGAGGTTTGTCGTCTCTTGTATGGATTGACAGGTTATCAGATATTTCCCGTTCTAGTCGATCCTATGCAGCTATCTTTGCAGCTTCGTCGTCTGGAGCGGCGTGTGAGTTCCAGGCAGATTGTTTATCGTAATCTATCTCTGCTTTCGTCTTGCGTCATCACCTTTCTGGTAACTGCCGAAATATCCCTTCAGCATATCGAGCGGTAGGGGTGTGATCAATCACACCCCTACCGCTCGATTTATACTCCACCGCTTGATTTATGCTCCACCACGTGCTAAAAGCATGACGGGAATAGTTAGAATGATCAATTTAAAGTCTTGCCAAAAAGACTGTTTATTGAGATAGTCAATATCCATATCTACCATATTCTGGAAGTTGACACGTGAACGTCCGTAAACCTGCCAGGTGCCGGTGAGGCCCGGTTTACCAACCAGACGCAGCCAATCGTGTGCTGTGTAATTCTCTACCTCATGGGGTAGTGGTGGACGTGGTCCCACGAGAGTCATTTCACCATGCCAAACATTCAAGAATTGTGGTAGTTCATCAAGGCTCGTCTGACGAATAAAGCGCCCTACCCTCGTAATGCGTCTATCGTTTTTGTCCTTCGTGAGAACCTGACCGGTTTGCATCAACGCTTTGATACGTTCACTATTGGCATATGCATCATTGTTGATATACATAGATCGGAATTTGAGCATGTAGAACTCAACACCATTTTGTCCCACACGTTTCTGACGAAAAAAAACGGGACCATCAGAATCGAGCTTAATACATAATGCGATCATCAGGCCCACGCACAGAACAAAAGGCGAAATGAGTACAGTAAAGGTCAGATCAAACCATCTTTTTGTGCGTAAGTATGAAGAATCGATACGAATACTCTGAGCAGGTGCCGTCTGAACTGCCATAGTATTATCTCCCCCAGCGACGGATTTTTTGTAGTAGAGTTTTTCCTCTAAGGACATCACCCTTAGTATAGCGGGTGTTGGTGTATACTTGGTGAGTTTTTCTATGGAGAGATGGTAAAAAATATGGCAATCAGGTAGATAAAAAGAAGGAGTAGAGTGCCGGTGAGGACGAGAAGGTCAACTTCTCTTGCGCACACTAGTGTTTTCACCGTAGGAATGAACGGTTCTAATACTGAAAACGACGAGTTTAACCCGTTCTCCACCACTTTTGTTACTGAATGATAACTTGCAAAAGTTATCATGATAGGTGATGATTTACTTACATATATGGCAAAAGAGTGTGAATGCTTTGTGGTAAGAGTTTTAGAAAGGATTGTGTTTGTGACGACGACGTTGCGTGTTCCTCTGGTTGATTTACGTGCGCAGTATCTGGCATTAAAGCCAGAGATTATGGCCGCTTTTGAGCAGGTACTTGATAGTATGCAACTCTTCCTGGGGCCACATGTGCATGCTTTTGAACAGGGGTTTGCAGCATATTGCGGCTGTAACGAGGGAATAGGCGTTTCATCAGGCACGGATGCCTTGATGCTGGCCCTGCGTGCTTGTGATATTGGACCAGGTGATGAAGTCATCACTGTTTCTAATACTTTTATCGCAACCGCCGAGGCTATTGCGATGGTGGGAGCGAAACCAGTCTTTGTGGATGTAGACCCTGAGACCTATCTAATGGATTGGCAGCAATTGGAGCAAGTGCTGACGCCACGCACACGCGCTGTGTTGCCGGTTCATTTGTATGGTCATGCCGCCGAGATGCAACCCATTGTTGATTTTGCTCATCGTCATGATCTGCGTGTGATTGAGGATGCTTCACAGGCACATGGGGCAACCTATAGGGGGCGGCGCGTTGGTAGCATTGGTGATATTGGTTGCTTTAGTCTCTACTTCAGTAAAAATCTGGGAGCCTTTGGTGAATCTGGCATCTGCACAACGAATGATGCTGTTCTGGCTGAAAAGATGCGTATGCTTCGAGATCACGGGTCACGTGTGCGTTATCAGCACGAATTGATGGGCGTCAATGCTCGCCTGGACGAGATGCAAGCCGCCGTGTTGGAGATTAAACTGCCATATCTCGAACAGTGGAATGCAGCTCGCCAAGCCCATGCTCAGACCTATAATGAACACCTGAGTGGCATAGTTGATGCCATTCCAGTTGTTCGCCCGTGGGGAACGCACGTCTACTGCTATTATGTGGTTCAGGTGCGCAATCGTGAAGCTTTTCAACAGGCATTGGCCCAAGAGGGAATTGGTACTAATATTCATTATCCTACCCCTATCCATCTTCAGCCAGCATGCCATCAATATGGCTATCATACTGGTATGCTACCTATTACAGAAAAAATGGCCGGGTCTATTGTCTCGCTGCCCATGTATCCAGAATTGACGCAAGAGCAGTTGCATCTGGTGATTGATGCTGTCAAACGTCATGCTACGTCTCACGCGGCCCAGGTATGACCAATAGTAAAGGAAAATATTCTTATGAGAGATTTGCGTTTTGGTATTGTGGGCTGGGGATACTGGGGACCCAAGATTGCGCGTAACCTGGATAGCCTGTCTCATACGTGCGTAACAATCGTTGCAGACCTGGATGCTCGTCGCCTGGGGTCAATGGGGGTGAACCAGAACGGTAGCGGAATACAAACCACCACCGATATTCAAGATGTGTTCAATTCTGATGTTGATGGCGTGGTCATTGTCACACCAGTGCGCACACACTATGCATTGGCACGAGAAGCTCTCCTACATAATAAGCATGTTCTGGTTGAGAAGCCACTAACTGCCAGTGTTGAGGAGGCAGAAGAATTGGTGGCATTGGCGCGTGAACGCAAGCGCATTTTAATGGTTGGGCATACCTTTGAATATAATCTGGCGGTCAACGAGTTGCGGCGTCTTGTAAGAAGCGGTGAACTTGGACGTATCTATTGTGTTGAGGCTGAGCGTGTCAACCTGGGCCTGTTCCGGCAAGATATTAATGTCATTTGGGATCTTGCACCGCATGATATTTCCATCCTGCTCTATCTTTTTGGCAAGACACCGGACCAGATTCGCGTCCAGGCCCATGCTCATCTACAGCCACACATTCATGATATGGCTCACCTTGATCTAGGGTTCGATGATGGCATGACGGCGCATGTGCATGTAAGCTGGCTGCATCCTTGCAAAATTCGTCGCGTCACGGTGATTGGCGATGCCAAGATGGCCGTCTATGACGATACCAATCCGGCAGAAATGATCAAGGTCTATAATAAAGGCGCTGATATTCACGCAGACCCGGTGATTTCCTATCGCTATGGTGCGATCACTATCCCCCATATTGACTGGATAGAGCCATTGCGCCTAGAATGCGAGGATTTTGCGGCATCTATTCGCAATAGTACACAGCCACGCGCACATGGTGAGGTGGGCCTGGAGGTTGTGCGTGTGCTAGCTGCGGCCCAGCGCGTCCTCGATCAACAAGAAGCATCATCCGTAGGGGCGTGATTCCATCACGCCCCTACCCTCCACAATTGTTGATGGTGGTTTATCGGGCTGTGGCAAAACGCAGTGCATCGATAGTGCGAGCCAGTCCCTCTCGGAAGTTCACTGCGGGATTGTAGCCGAGCAAGCGTTTGGCCTTGCTAATATCCGCCAGGCTGTCACGAACGTCGCCAGGGCGAGCATCGCGGTATTCAGCGTGAACCGGCATGTTGAGCAACTCACCTGCCAGCGAGAGAACCTCGTTGAGGGAGACACGCTCTCCATAGCCGATATTCATGGCTTCACCCACGGCGTCGGGTACGTTCGCAGCCAGCAGGTTGGCTTGCACCACATTAGCGATAAAGGTGAAATCGCGTGTCTGTTCACCATCGCCAAACACAATAGGTTGCCGACCTTCAAGCAATGCGGTGAGGAAACGGGGAACAACGGCTGCATACTCTGATGTAGGGTCTTGGCGAGGACCAAAGACATTGAAGTAGCGCAAAGCCACGGTTTCCAGGCCGTAGATGCGTGTGAAAACGCCGCAGAGCAGTTCTGCTGTCAGCTTTTGTACGGCATAAGGCGACATCGGTGCGGTCGGCATGGCCTCGTGTTTGGGCAACGTAGGCGTATTGCCATAGACGGAAGACGAACTGGCATAGACTACCCGCCGAACCTTTGCATCACGAGCGGCCAGCAGGATATTCTGCGTACCATTGATGTTGATTTCGAGTGAGTTAACAGGATCAGAGATAGAGCGCGGCACAGAGGCCAGGGCAGCCTGGTGAAAAACCACCTCGACGCCTTCAACGGCTGCCTTGACCGCTTGCGTATTCCGCAGGTCTCCATCGATGATCTCAACTTGCTTGCCATAGCGATATAATACATCCAGGTTAGATTGCTTACCAGTAATCAGATTGTCAAAGACACGTACTGTCTCTCCCTGCTGAAGCAGAGTCTCGGCAATATGGGAACCAATAAAACCGGCACCGCCAGTAATCAGGTAGCGTGCTTGTGTCATATGTTTGTAGATACGCTCTCATAAGCGTACTTGAGAGCGTTTTCCCTTTCATTGAAGATTTTTGCTGTATGCGACAGCCTACAATACTGTAGCAGAAACCAAAAAGTTTGAACAGTGGCATAGGACTTGTATATATGCTATACTAGCCCTACTTCATGGGATATGTGCATATCACAAGATTTAAGGATTAAAAATCGATTAAGGAGTGCAAACAAGTGGGCGTGCGCTTACTCAATAAATATCTGTCTGCACTGTTCATATCTGTTTCGATAGTGCTTATTATGAGTAGTTGTGTATCACCGAATACCAATACTTCCGAAGTAAAAAACACAGCAACTACAACTACTACGGCTACCACTACATCAACAAAGCCGGTTATCACTACTTCTGGTTGTAACCAAACCACGTGCGTACCAACTGATAGCCAGCTGCGCCCCTTTGTGAATACCTGGGCCAACATTCATCTGTTTCAGAGCTTCGATTATAATATTGACAACCCTGCTCCCATTGCGAAGGATTATGATTTTGTCTGGGGTGCGAATCCAGCGAAGGTCTCTGCATGGGACAGCAATCCCAATATTTTGCTCAGCTATTATATTTCGTTCTTTCGGGATAGTGGTACGTTTGGGTCAACCGATGCAGTGCAGAGTCTCTCATACTGGAAGAGCGTCCATCCAGACTGGATACTATATCAATGTGATCGTACAACGCCAGCTTATGAAGATGGTGAGAGTGCTGTTCCGCTTGATATTACCAATCCAGCAGTAATAGCGTGGCAGATGCAGACATACGCCATTCCCGCTAGCCAGCATGGCTATGGAGCTATCGCTGCTGACAATTTGAATATCCAAAATTTGGTTGGAGCGTGTGGACATTATAACAAGAATGGTCAGTGGGTACAGTTGTTTAGTGGTGATCAGAATGACCTGCAATGGCGTGAAGCTGTTCTAGGCTGGGTGAAAAGCATGCAGCAGGCGTTACATAGCCTGCCCCATCCAATGGAGCTTATTCCTAACCTGGGTATCGGCTCTATCCCATTATCAGACCCTACGCTTCAGCAGATTATCGCGCATGTCGATGGTGTACTGGATGAACGCGGTTTTACGGCTTACTCTAATGGCTACCTGACT
>JAJZEJ010000335.1 GCA_021828635.1 Chloroflexota bacterium | reverse complement strand
GTAGGTCAGCGAGGTCTTTGTGATCCGTAGCCGCACGATCAGCGCGATGCGCCGCTACCTGGATACGCATGGTTTCCTTGAGGTCGAGACACCGATTCTCCAGCCGCTCTATGGCGGTGCGACAGCCCGCCCTTTTGTCACTCATCACAATGCATTAGACCGTGACCTCTATCTACGTATTGCTGTTGAACTCTATCTAAAACGCTTAATTGTTGGCGGCTTTGAACGAGTCTATGAAATCGGACGTGATTTTCGTAATGAGGGCATTGATCGCAACCATAATCCTGAATTTACCATGATGGAATGCTATCAGGCATATGCTGACTATAATGATATTATGAAGCTGGTCGAAGAGATGATCTGCTCTATTGCGCAAGAGGTCAAAGGTTCGCCCAAAGTCGTCTATCAGGGAACCGAAATTGACCTGACGCCACCCTGGCCGCGTATCCTCATGTTAGATGCCATTGCCGAATATACCGGCATTGATGCCAATAAACATCCTGAGCGCGATAGTCTGGCTGCGGCCATGCGTGCGCAAGGCTACGAGGTCAATCCCAGCTTAGGGCGTGGCCGCTTGATCGACGACTTGATGAAAGCGATGTTCCGCAAGGGTATTCCACAACTCAAGCAGGCGCTGTTCCTGATCGACTATCCATTAGACATCTCGCCACTGGCGAAACTGCACCCGATCCCGCAGTTGGCTGAACGCTTCCAGCCTTTCGTCGGTGGTCTGGAACTCGGCAACGCTTTCACCGAACTGAACGATCCGCTTGACCAACGCGCTCGCTTCGAGGACCAGATGCGCCAGCGTGACCTGGGCGATGAGGAAGCGCAGGTGCTTGACGAGGATTTTCTGGATGCGATGGAGACGGGTATGCCACCAACCGGCGGTCTCGGTATCGGCATCGACCGTTTGGCAATGCTGATGGCCGACCAGGAGTCGATTCGAGACGTGATTCTCTTCCCCACCATGCGCAAAACCGGCGAGGAGCAGTAAGAATCTCAAAACAGCTAATGGGCATTGGCGGATCCAATGCCCATTAGCTGTTTTGAGATTTATATGGCTAATGCCACCACCCCTAACACAATCATACCGGCGGCGAGCAAACGGCGTTTGCTATCGCCTTCCGCGAGCAGATGCGTACCCATCAGCGTACCAAACAGAACGCCAATCTCCCTGGCGGGCGCAATGTAGCTGACTTGCGTGAAGGTCAGTGTAATCAGAATCAGGAAGTACGAAAGCGGACTCAGGATGGCAACGCCAATAGCCTCCCAGCGATGTATCTGCCAGCCCTGGCGCACTTCACGCCAGCGTGGCAGCGCATAGGGTGCGAATAGCAGCAGTTGCACAAAGATATTACAGTAGTAAAGCATGATCGGGAAAACATGATAGGTACTAACGCCCTGCTTATCCCACAGGGTATAGCAGGCAATCAAGATACCAATGACAAGAGCATACAACACAGCAGCATGCGCCTCTTTAGCCTGAAAAAGGCGTGTTCCACCAGTAACAATAAAAATACCAATGACAATCAGTACAACCCCCAAAATACCATACCAGGGCAGATGTTCCCCAAAGAAGCTCAGGGCGACAATAGTGGTTAACATAGGGCCAGTACCACGCGCCAGGGGATAGACCAGCGACATATCACCGACGCGATAGCCACGTTGTAGCAGGATGAAGTAGCAGAGATGGAAGACACCACTACCGATGATAAAGATCAGCGCGACCGGTGTAAAAGTCAGGTGCAAGGTAATGAACAGCACGATCATGACGGGTGCGTAGATGATGGCGGATAGCAGATCATATAACCAGACGAAAGTAATACCACCATTAGTACGCTTGGCGAACAGATTCCAGGTGGCATGCATGATTGCGGAAAGCAGTACGAGCGCAAGAGCGAAGAGACTCATAAAATGCACCTCCAGAGGTTTATAGCAAGGCTATAGGAAATTTTATTGAGTTGAGGCATGGCACACCCTCAACTCACACCCCTCTGGCCTTTTCTTCCTCCAGGTGCAGGCCGCCACGTGGCGGATGTCTGTCGCGCTCGGTCCAGCCCTATCAGAAGCGATAGCGGAACCCTAGCGACCTTGTGCGTTGACATATCTATGGTAGCACACGGTTTTAGCTCGTGTCAATGCTTATCCTTTGGGATAACAGGGCATACTCTTGCGGTCGCATTGCTTATTTTCTTGTTTTCCTATAAACACAACTATATCCCTATCGTTGCTAGTATAGCATTAATCATGTCATCAATACATTGCAATTCTTCGATAATTGCGCTATGCTCTACCTATCCGGGAGAATTTACGCGAGAGGATAGCTATGGCGGAGGAAAACAGCACTGTAACAGATATAGCACCGGAGCCATTTTCCTGGTGGAGTTGGCGACCAGGCATCAGACCCGGATGGGGTCTGATAGTTGGAGGGCTACTAACCATGCTGGGGCTTATCCTACTGGGCCTGGGACTATTCACACTGATCGCGGGCATACTCGATAGTTCCGCGCCACCGTTGCGGGTTCGCGGCATCATCACCAGCCATGCTATAAACCAGCTAGGGCCGATACTTTACCTGCATATTCGCCTACAAGCATCACAAGCATCACAAGCACCTACAGCCGATTTTCCCAGTACACTCGTGGTATCTGTCTCTCAAGTAGCCTATCAAAATCTGCATGATGGCCAAACAATTCTGGTCGATTATGCGCCACACCTGCTTGCGCCTTACGCGATCAGCAGCATTGCGCAGTCGCCACAAACCTATACCTTGCCAGGGAGTAGCGCGGCTGGCAATCCATTGGGATCACTGGCACTCTTGCTGATCGGGCTGGCACTGCTCCCTTATCCGGCACTGTTAACACACTGGAGTTGGCGCGACCTGATGGCAACGGCACGAGGCGCAGGCCAGCATACACACATCACGCACGTGATTGAAAAACGTAGCAACGCACCCGATCCACTGGCAAAGCGCCCACCACAGCCTGGACTGATGCGTACCGGTACGCGACCGTGGTATGGCGTCGCGCTACAGCTTATCGAGCCAGAAACACCTGGCAAAGTTCTGACGTTCCGTGTGAATGAGGAACGCTATGCTGTGTTGCATACTGGCGAAAAGGTGCGTATCGCTTACTCACCCAATCTACACTACCTGTATAAAGTGGAAATCATGGAATGAAACATTTAGCTATTTTGCAACAAGGGCTTGATCTGCTGTTTCCACCAGCTTGTATTGCATGTAAGCGTACAGGTTCTGTACTGTGTCCTACTTGTCAGGACAGCATAGCGCGTTTTGTGCCACCGATCTGCCAACGCTGTGGCAGTACTCAGATCGTGCAAGGAGTATGCCAACTCTGTCGCTGGCATACGTTGCACTTGAGCGGGTTGCGGGCCGTTGGCCCTTATACAGAGCCGCTGCGCACCTGTATTCACGCATTGAAATACACAGGTACCACACGCTTAGCCGAACCATTAGGCAGCATACTAGCCCAGACAGCGCGATATTATGGTATGAACGCCGATCTGCTTATTCCGGTACCGTTGCATGCCACGCGACAACAGGAACGTGGCTATAATCATGCTGCGTTGTTAACCCAGGCATGTGCGCGACAACTCGGCATAGCATTTTGTAATGATATGCTCATCCGCACACGCGATACGGCAGCTCAGGTTCACCTGTCGGCGGAGGCACGGCAACAGAATATGGTGGATGCTTTTGCCTGCACATCGGCCTATGCAACCGGGGCTTTACATAAACGTAGAATTGTCATCATAGATGATGTTTGTACCACAGGGGCAACGCTAGAGGCATGTGCCGAACCACTATTTGTCGCCGGTGCTGCTGTCGTGCTGGGATTAGTGCTAGCTCGCCCACAGTAGGGACCGATGTATCGCGTCCGCTTGGCCCAAGCACGTATCACACCTAAGCACGGGCGGACGCGATACATCGATCCCTACACCGAACATATCTCTGTAAGATGTACATCAAATTGACACACAATACGTTATGGCGTGCAAATGTAGGTAAACATAATAGAGTATTCGCTACGTGTGCTATAATGATGCACACAAGAGTCATGGTCAAGTATCTCGCTTCCATCACTGCTGACCGCATAATCGGAACTTCTTGTCACCGAGATGCGTTATACCTCACGGCCTATCTGAAAAGATAGAGTAAAGAAGTATTGTTGGAGTTGGGAGAGGAGGTGCGCCATGCCGGGTCATTCTTGCTCGTTGTGAATGAGTGTATTATAACCTCTTCTATGAGTGACCGGTATCAGGCCATATGGGTAAGAGAGGAGCCTTGATGTCAAATAATGGGAAATGGCTCAGAACAAGTTTTATCTGGCTCCTGATTGCACTGGCGGTAATCATTATCGTCGTGTTCATTTTCCGTTCACCCTCTAACACCAAATTAGTCAATGTATCTACTATTTTGAGTGATTTGCAAACAGATATGGCTCATCATCAGAAGGATACGTTGATTGTTGATAGTGGCACAATTACGCTTGTCCAGGGCCAGAGTGGCTCCAAAGAAGCAGCAAATGTAGATAGTAGCTTCGACATCACACAGGTACTCAAAGATAACGGCATTAATTATGTCAACAATCCTTTTCTGCAATTACAGTATAATGCACCAAGTGCGCTCTGGAGCTGGTTGGGGATTATTGGCAGCTTTCTTCCCTTTGTGCTGCTTGCCGTACTCTTCATCTTCATGATGCGTCAAGCCCAGGGAAGTAATAATCAGGCTATGTCCTTCGGCAAAAGCCGGGCGCGTATGTTTACGGGCAACAAACCTTCTGTCACCTTTGCTGATGTCGCTGGAGTGGAAGAGGCCAAACAGGAGCTACAAGAGATTGTTGAATTTTTGAAGTACCCCGAAAAGTTTGCCGCATTGGGTGCGCGTATTCCAAAGGGTCTGCTGCTCGTGGGGCCACCAGGAACTGGTAAAACGCTGATCTCGCGGGCGGTGGCCGGTGAAGCTGGGGTGCCGTTTTTCAGTATCAGTGGTTCTGAATTTGTGGAAATGTTTGTGGGCGTCGGTGCCAGCCGTGTGCGTGACCTCTTCGATCAGGCCAAGCGCAACAGCCCCTGCATTGTCTTCGTCGATGAGATCGATGCCGTCGGACGACAACGCGGTGCGGGCCTCGGCGGTTCGCACGACGAACGTGAACAAACGCTAAACCAGATACTCGTTGAGATGGATGGCTTCGATACCAATACTAACGTCATCGTGATTGCCGCCACGAACCGCCCCGATGTGCTAGACCCCGCTTTGCTACGCCCCGGTCGCTTTGATCGCCAGATTGTGCTAGATCGTCCCGATATTCGTGGGCGCATCTCCATCCTCCAGGTGCATTCTAAAGGCAAGCCATTGGAGACCAGCATCTCGCTGGAAACACTGGCCCGCCAGACACCTGGCTTCTCCGGCGCTGATCTCGCCAACCTGCTCAACGAAGCAGCTATTCTAGCGGCACGCCGCAACAAACGTAAAATTGGCATGAGTGAAATGGAAGAGGCCATTGATCGCGTCGTGGCTGGCCCAGCTCGCAAGAGCCGCATCATCAGCGAACGTGAAAAGGCCATTACAGCCTATCATGAAGTTGGTCACGCTCTGGTAGCGCGTATGTTGCCCAATACCGACCCGGTTCACAAAGTCTCGATTGTGGCACGTGGACAGGCCGGTGGCTTTACGATGCTATTACCAACCGAGGATCGCTATCTATGGAGTAAGCCGCAGTTCGAGGACACACTGGCCTACGCGCTCGGTGGTCATGCCGCCGAGTTAATTATCTTCGGCGAGGTCACGACGGGTGCCTCGAATGACATTGAGCGTGTCACCAAAATCGCGCGTTCGATGGTCACGGAGTATGGCATGAGCGACCGTATTGGGCCAGTAGCACTGGGACATAAAGACGAACTGGTTTTCCTGGGACGCGACTTTGGTGAACAACGCAATTATAGCGAGCAGACGGCACGCGAGATTGATGAAGAGGTGCATCGCATCGTGCAGGAGGCCTTCGACAAGGCATACAACACGTTGCTCCAAAACAAGATGCGCCTGATTATGATTAGCGAACGCCTGATGAAAGAGGAGACACTTGAAGGGCCGCTTTTCGAGTCACTCTTCAACCAATCTATTGATGAAGATCAGTACAGTACAACAGTAATAGCGGGTTTGCCCGCTATTAACAATACGGATGAGAAGAAAAACCAGAAAAGCTTACCCGCCCCACAAGCCGTCTATCCCCTGACATATGACGGTGAGGTAAGCGCATAAAAAGAGTGTGACCGCAGAGGTTGCTTTTACGATTATCGTAAAAGCAACCTCTGCGGTCACGCTT
>JAJZEJ010000401.1 GCA_021828635.1 Chloroflexota bacterium | reverse complement strand
TACCTATGGCTCCTGCATTGTTTGCGGCCAGCCCATCCCTGAAAAAAGACTGGAAGCTATTCCTTGGGCTGCACGCTGTGTCAAAGATGAAGAGCAGCTTGAGCAACGCAACCTGAGTGTGCAGGATACCTACTTGCCCAACATATAAGGATGACTATAAGCAGGCGAGGTCAGGATAATGCCGAGGCAGCACCTGACCTCGCTTCAAGCAGTAACTGTAGACAAGGACAGCAAAAGGGTGTACCATAAGGAACGTAGAATGTAACAGAGTATCCCCGTATTGTCAGCGAAAGGAACAGAGAAAGATCGTGACAGCTAAACGCGCACGCCTCTATGATATATTGGCTCTCCTGACTGTAATAATCGTTGTAACGCTCGATCAGTGGACAAAGGCACTGGTCGTTCAACATCTTAGCCCACCACAGAGCAAGCCGCCGATATCTATTATTGGTCATTATCTGGTCATCTACTATATCCGAAACAATGGAGCAGCCTTTAGCTTATTCGAGAACACGCTTTTCCTGCCCATTCTTATCGCTCTGGCAATTTGCGTAGTGGGCTACCTCTATTTTCGCATGATTAATACAGGTTCGCTTGCCTATAAGATAGTTTTTGGCATGATTATTGGTGGCGCTTTCGGCAACTTGATCGACAGAATACGGCATGGCGGCTACGTCGTCGATTTTATCTGGTTTCGTATTCCAGAAATCGGCTATTCTTTCGCTATTTTCAATATCGCCGACGCCTGTATCTCGGTCGGCGTTTTTCTGCTGTTTGTTATCCTCATTTTCGGGAGCTTATGGCACAAGAATAGCAGCGAAGAACAGGTACAACCAGCAAGCAATAGCAATGCCAAGCCTGAACCTGAACGCAATCCTCAGCACTGAGAGAAAGAAGCATTGTGGAATCAATAGAACTGACAAATGAATATCTGTGGTCGATTGAACCAGAGCAAGCCGGACAACGACTAGATCGTTTCGTAGCTCCTCATCTTCCTCACCTTTCGCGTACCAGCATACAAAAACTGATTGATGAAGGGCTGATACTGGTCAATCAGCGCACAAGTAAACCCGGCTATATGATACGCACTGGCGATAAAATCGAGGTCATCCAGGCACATCCAACTGTCCAACCTATCGCAGCCTCCGCACATATGCTGCCACTAGATATTGTTTATGAAGACAAAGACTTGCTGGTGATTAATAAAGCAGCAGGTATGGTTGTGCATCCCGCACCAGGACATAGTGAGGATACGCTGGTCAATGCTCTGTTGGCCCATTACCTTGATTTACGTTCCGCCGGTGACGAGACACGCCCAGGCATTGTGCATCGCCTGGATAAAGGTACTTCTGGTTTGCTGCTCGTAGCTCGCAATCCTCAGACACTCACGGCTCTGGCCGAACAAATGAAAAGCCACGAAGTTGTAAAGCGTTATCTGGCGCTGGTCGAGGGTCTAGTATCATTAGATCAAGGCAGTATTGATGCTCCTGTTGGACGCGATCCACGCCATCGCCAACAAATGACGATTACAGCCTTGCAAGGCAGAGAGGCACGAACTCACTTCCGCGTCCTGCAACGTTTCAACCAGCACACACTGCTACTACTCCAACTCGAAACGGGACGTACTCACCAGATACGTGTCCATTTGCGTGCCATTGGTTATCCTGTGGTTGGTGATCCTGTGTATGGGTTGGCTAATGGATCACATGAAATAAAAATACCGCGCCAATTCCTCCACGCCTACCAACTTGAGTTCTGTCATCCCACCACCGGCCAGCAACTTGTTTTCGAGGCTCCCTTACCCGCCGATTTACAAAGCGTGCTTGACGATCCCACGCATTTGTAAATATTCGCATGCAATATGGGTTTTAGCGGTTGTCTTATAGCCCCCTGGCGCGTGGCCGAGGGCTTATGCTATACTTTGTTCAGACCCAACAACAAGGCTTCGTAGCCGTCGCTTATCAGACTGATTGCTCATCATCAGCCTTTGAACCATCTCCAAGCTCACCCATTCGGGCTATTTCTCTGCTCTTTTGTTGTCTACCACACGGTTGTTCTGTACAATAGACTCGTTATCAATACTCTCTTGTATATAAATGTAGTTTATAAAAACCGTGTATACTAATAAATACACGTGGTTGAAGTGGGGCTACCTCTAGACATTCGGCACTATTTCTTTATTGTAGGAATTATTGTGTCTTTTTCGTGTTCGCGTAGTCTAAGAGGAGAGGAGTATCTCTATGCCAGTATTAGCTTTAGAAGACAAAGTTGCACCCAAAAGCCTGTTGCGCCATCGTCCCATTGGAGATGGTATACCGACAGCCAACAACCATGCCATAGCTACCGGTGTTACTAGTGTTAGCAGTACCGTCACCCCTGTCAAAAAGCGTGCCTCGCGCCCGCCACAAACAAAAACTCAAGTGGACGAACAAAGCGAGCAGGATGTAGCTGAATGGCGCTACGCCGATACATCTACGCAACAATTACCTAAACCAACAGGCGAGGCAACAGAACGCAAGAGCCAAACCCGTGTATCTCAACCTCGCCTCACCGCAAAACCTGTGAGTTCACTACCACGGCAGAAGCCTGGCATAGTGAACAAGCAGCAAAAGCAACGTTGGAGCTGGCATGGACAACACCCGCTATTCTATCTCGGCGTTATTATGATAATGATGGTCATGGGTTGGATGCTTTTTAATACGCTTTCCGGCCTACTTACATCAACGGTGAACCAGCTACGTTACGGCTATCCACGCACCTATCAGGTCGATGCCTGGGTAGGACAGAATGAGCAGACCGGTATGCCTAGCCATTTCATTGCGCTCAACCTCAAAGGCCATATTGAGGTTATCGAATTCCCCGGTGGGGATGCCACTCATGCCCGTGTCTTTGTTGGCCCTCAACTCTATGGACCAAACGCTGACCTGATCCCCGTCACCTTATCATTCGTCGATCTCAATCACAACCATAAGCCCGACATGATCGTCACATTCCAAAACACTCACATGGTCTTCATTAACGACCAGGGAACATTTCGCCTTCCACTGGCCTCCGAACAGCCTAAGATTGAGCAGATGTTGCAGCATCTACCGTAGCGCAAATAAAGTCTCGTGTCAGTTGATAGACGGTATCATGCTCAACATCTGTAGTAATAGAATGATCAGACTGTTTAAGCCAATGCAACGTCCGAGGAGCGGCATTGGCTGCTAGACACTCTAACTCAATAGCGCAGGATGGCTGAACAGTCTGGTCACGTTTGCTATGAATAATAAGGAGTGGTTTGTGTAATTGCCTGAGCATGCGGCGCGTCTGGTTCGTCATGGCAAGGAGTTCGGCAATGGCAGGAATGGGCATGCGTACCATGTGTTTGATATACGCCACAGCTTGCGGGTCGTTAAAGTCGATGACTACATCAGGGTCATGCTGCCGAGCTTGCTTTAACACTTCAGCCTGCACTTTGGGATTGTTGAAGTCGAGCTTCTCCAAAGGGTAGAACCAGTCCACAAAGTAGCGTGCCACCGGTACGACACGTACTTGCCAGCCAGTAAAGCGCGTTGGTGTAGAGAGTGCAACAACACCACTAATCTGCTTGGGATGCTGAATAGCCAAACGCAATGCTAGCACACCTCCCATTGAGAGGCCGATCACAAAAACACGGCGATAGCGTGTGAGTTTTGCTAATGCATCCTCGGCAGAGGCCAGCCATTGTTTGCGCCCAGAATGTACCAGATCATCAGGATTGCCACTATGACCAGCAACCAGCATCCCATAAACCCGCATTCCTTGCTCTGCTAAGTACTCTCCCAGACCCCGCATCTCTACAGGATTGCCGGTAAAACCATGAATAAGCAGGCAAGCTATATTGCTCTCTTCCGGCCCCAACCAAAATGGTTCATTGACCTGTTGTGCTTGTGCCACTCTATACTCCCATATAAAACTATGCTCCATTTTGTGACCTGAGTGAGAGGTCACGTCAGAGATAAGACGATAGATATGCTATGCTATAGGTAGCAGAGATTACTTAGATTGCTTAGATTGCTTAGATTGCTTACAATCAGCGATGATACAAGAGGAGTCCGCAATGTCACTGGAGATACAGCCATCATCAGGTTATATGACCCATGCAACACACGAGATCTTCAATCAGCCGCCACCGCTCGTTAACTATAACACCTTTTTGCAAGATGCTACACTCATTGAAAGCGTGCGCCGCGAAGGTGCCATCTGGGCTGAGCAACAGCTGGCAACGCTGGGAGCGATTACTGGCAGCGAAGAGGCGCTCCAGTGGGCAATCGATGCTAATACACACACACCGGAATTGCATACCCATGATCGCTATGGTCATCGCATTGACGAAGTAAGCTTTCATCCCTCCTGGCACCACTTGATGCACACCTCTATTACTGCTGGCGCACATGCACTATCCTGGCAGGAGGAGCGTGCTGGCGCACACGTTGCACGTGCGGCAGCCTTCTATCTCTGCTCACAAATGGAGGGCGGTCACTGTTGTCCTATCTCAATGACTCATGCTGTCGTGCCTGTATTACGCTCGCAACCCGATCTTACGGCTACATGGGAAGTATTGCTTACTTCCAGAAGCTATGATCCCGGTTTGAGAACACCATCCGAGAAGCGTGGGTTGCTCTGCGGCATGGGTATGACAGAAAAGCAGGGTGGTTCTGATGTACGCGCCAACACCACACATGCTGTGCCAATCAGTAGTGATGGAGAGAACGCATACCTTCTAACGGGTCACAAATGGTTCTGTTCAGCACCCATGTGTGATCTATTTTTAGTATTGGCACAGGCACCACACGGACTCACCTGTTTCTTGCTTCCACGTATTTTGCCCGACGGCACACGCAACCGTTTCTTTATTCAGCGGCTCAAAGACAAGCTGGGCAATCGCTCCAACGCTTCTAGCGAGGTTGAATTTGAGCAAACGTGGGCGATTCGTGTCGGCGAAGAGGGACGCGGCGTGCGTACTATCATCGAAATGGTCAATTTTACGCGGCTAGATTGTGTGATTGGTTCGGCAGCGACGATGCGACAAGCCATTATTAACGCAGCACACCATGCCGCACACCGTAAAACCTTTGGACGGCTACTTATCGAACAACCTTTGATGCGTAATGTACTGGCAGACCTAGCTATCGAGTCGGAAGCTGCGACGCTATTAGCAATGCGCCTGGCACGGGCTTGTGATCGTGCAGGGCAAGAGATGCACGAGACATTAATCAAGCGCCTCGGTACCGCTATTGGCAAATATTGGGTAGCGAAGCGTTGCCCGGCTCATACCGCCGAGGCACTAGAATGTTTAGGCGGTAACGGCTATGTGGAAGAGAGCATTATGCCACGCCTATACCGTGAAGCGCCACTCAACTCCATCTGGGAGGGTTCCGGTAATGTTAACTGCCTCGATGTACTACGTGCCATAACGAAAGAGCCTGAATCGGTCGAGGCATTCTTCATCGAGGTTGCTCAGGCACAAGGTAGGGATGCGCGACTAGATTACGCTATCGAACAACTAAGACGCGAGTTCTCAGACCTGACAGACATAGAGGTACGCGCTCGCCGCATAGTAGAGCAGATGGCCCTGGTATTACAAGGAGCCTTATTACTGCAACACGGTCATCCCTCCGTTGCCACAGCATTCTGCGCTTCACGCCTCGGTGGCGATTGGGGGAGAGCATTCGGCACATTGCCAGCCGACACGAATTTTACGGCTATTATTGAGCGTGTGGTACCTGCGGTAGTTTGATTATACAGTGATGTCGCTGGTTGTGTCACTTTTGACTTCACAACCAGCGACATCATAATTCCCAATGAGGGTTGCTCATGCTTGCGACTCCAGCCAGTGATGAATTATCCCTCGATGCTCCTCATAGTGTCCATACGTATCCCCTATAGTGTAACTCCCTACAGGCACGTTGTTGTCATACCACGGAAATGGTTCATTCAATGCTTCCCAACTCAGTGCCTGTGTGGCCGCCAACACACGCTGATACGAGGCACGAAAGTCCGCGAGAACTTCCGCCACAGGGCGGTTTTTGTATTGTTGGTAGAAGTATTCGTTTTCCTCATCCTCTGTCTCAAGCCCTGGCGCTGGATCGGGCGGTTCTGTTCCATTCAACACCCCTTCTTGCCTTGCCGCCTGGTAGTTCTGCCAGACGGTCAGGTGGGCAAGATTATCCTTGACGGACCAGGAACCATTGACGCCTGGAATCGTCATCTGGTCCTCATCCAAAGAAGCTAGCAAGGTTTCAAGTTGATCGTATCCAGCTTGTATATTGGCAAGCAACGTAGCTTTATCAGATGGTCTGATGGGTTCCGACATTATTGTGTCTCCTTTCGA
>JAJZEJ010000705.1 GCA_021828635.1 Chloroflexota bacterium | reverse complement strand
TACCTGAGAGAAGCTGTGCGCCGTAGTGGAAGTACATCAGACGCTCAGCTACGATGGTTGCCACGTTGGATGTGACCTCGGCAGAGACATCGTTGGTGGGTGTGCAGTTGCAGCCCGCCACTGGATGGTGTTCCGCGTTGTTGACATCGAAGTAGTACTGGCTGAGGGCTGGCACCGTCACAGGCACGACCTGGAAGGTAGCATTGCTATATTCCAATTTAACGTTAACCTGAGCGGCGGCATTGCCGAAGTTCGCCAGCACCAGGTATTCCTGGTTGTTGGTACCGGTGGTACCTTCAGCGAAGAGCCAATCATTGCCAGTGGCAAAGGCACCCACGGTAGAGGCCGCGCCGGTGACGTAGCCGCCCGCATTAGCAATGTTGTCGATGGCATACATGGGACGCTCAACGACGACGCCGATGTCCGATGTAACCTTGACTGCCGTTTGCTGATAGATGCCAATAGCCGCAGGGGTGCCGGTGCCGCGCTGCAATGGACCAACCGCGACCGGCTCGGTGCCGACTACACGACCCTGACTGTAGTACGTGATGGTCACGTGCGCGGTCTGCGTGTTGCTCGGATTGAGGATCGTGATATAGGTATGATAGTTCTGCGTCGCGTTCAGGCGTGAATCGCTTTCGACGAAGTAGAACGCGGTATGCGTGGCGTTGGTCGCGCCAAGTGCATCAGTGCCACTGGAGACGCCATGACTGAAGTACATGGGGCGCTCCGCGACAACCGGAATATTTGATTGCACAATCGCCGAGATGGCCTGCTGCTTGGCATAGGTCGGAATACTCAAGTCGCCATTGGCACTGACCGTGTAGCGGGAGCTTGGGTTGACCGTGTGTGTCACCTTGACGGCGGGCCGATTCTGGAACAGGTAGGTGATGGTGACGTTCGCGGCCTGCGTCGCGCTCGGATTGAGCAGCGTGATATATTCCGCGAAACTACCGCCGACGCTGCCCTCGGCGAAGTACCAGGTGGTGTTGGCTGGTGCGCCACGAGCGTTCGTCTGAGCTTTCGCCAGCGTCTCCAAGTCGTTCGCCAGTGCCGCCGCATTAAAGCTACCCAGGCCGGTGGCCATATCATAACCAACCGTGGCCGTATAATTGCCATTGCCGAGGGCGCTGTTATTGCCGTTCTGCACATCGTGGAAGTCATTGGCATAGCTGGTGCCGTTGGCGTTCTGCAAAATTTTGTACAGCAAAGGATTGAGGAAACCCAGGTTGAAATTGCCATCGTGTAGCGATTTCTCGTTGGCGAGTGCATCCATTGCTGCCCACATGGGTGCCGCTGCCGATGTGCCGCCAACCCCGACCCAGGGCGTATTGCCACCTGGGCAGGAGGCTGCTGCTACTGTGCAGTAGATGGGATAGCCGGTATTGGGGTCGGCGTCGAGTGCGACATCAGGTACCTCGCGCTTCCCAGTATTGGTGACGCCTTGTCCCTGTTGCCAGCTTGGTGTGGGCCAGAAGCTACTAACGCCACCACCACTGCCGTTGAATTTACCCTTGATGACGCCGCTGTTCCAAACGGTCTCACCGCCATAGGCATTGCCATTTATTGTTAGGGTCGTGCCACCAACGCCGGTGACGAAGGGCTGTGAGGCTGGATCATCAACGGTCTCAGTGGTTTGTGGACCGCCGCCACTGCCAACGCAGTCGGTTGTGCCGTTATCGCCGGATGACGCGAAGATGCTCTGTCCTTGCGCAACAGCGACTGTCAGTAGCAAGTTCTCTTCTTGCGCGAAAGCCTGTGTAACCACTGGCTCACAAGCACCCCAACTAATGCTGACGATGGGAACGGCGTCGCTGACGATCTGCGCTAAATTAGCCAGATCACCCACATTGTTATTGGGAGCTTCGTAGACACGCAGACCTGCCAGACGCGGGGCCGCGCTCAGGATAACTTCCATATCCAGTTCGGTTTCGATTGCGCCCGCGCCAGGGCTATTGATGCCGCCATCAACTGGAATGCGCGTGATCGGCACCGAGCCACCACCATAGCAAGAAGTATAGGCGCTGATATCGCTCTGTGAATAACCGTCTAGCTCGAACAATGCCACAGTCTGACCTTCACCATGAAAGCCTGCATTGTAGAGTCCATTGAGATTGTAGGCACTGGCGAGCTGCGAGGGCAGATAATAACCTGTACCCGCGCCTAAGCAACTCGTCGCGTTAGCACCAAGCTGTGCATGCATCTGGTGTGTTGATAAGATCGGTGGATGGCTGAAATGTGCCGCCGAATCCAAACCGCTCACGCTCTGAATAATATTTGCTAGCGTGGGTGGCACTGATGGATTGCTGGTAGTTGAATAAAAGGTATTGCCATCAGGACCACGGTAATTGTTGATCTGCACCTGGAAGGCGCGTTCCGCATCACCGACAGTGCCATGAAACGTGATCAACATGTTATGTTTGTACGTGGTTGTGGCTGTAAAACCTGCCTGCTGCATGAAGGCGGTTACGGCCTGCACGCTGGAAGGCAACGGACTGAAGTCGCTATCAATCTGCGCGGAGGTTAGATAATGACGCGACATAGATACATTAGGATGTGTCACCTCATCGACATAGGCTTGCAACACAGATTGGTTGCGCAGGTGTAAACCTACGACAAGATCAATCGGTGTATTGGGATCGGTAGCATTCATCACCTGGCTACTACGCAGGATCGCAGGTACATGACCAGGTAACTGGACATCACCACTGGCTTGCGCACTGTGATGACCAAAGAAAGAAAAGTAGCCTGCGACTAATGCTGCTAGCATAACAAGGCTAAAGAGAGGAATAAGGTAGAGTTTGCGCATCAACTTTGGCCTGATAGCTGTGCGTTCGTTGCCCCCATGTTGAGTATCGCTCATAAAGATATTTGCCCCAACTTTCTCTACAATAAACAATACAAGAGATTGCACCATCAATATAACGCTTGGGTTTGCTAAATTCAGCAGTAACACCGTATGGTAGTACTTGTATCTCATCCAATGGGGACAATGTTATTCAATCAGTGTGAGTAGTGTAGGGACCGATACGTCGTATTCTTATACATGCCGAGTTAAGTAGAGGGACTTATGCAGGAACTACACAAACAATCTGTAAGGGCCGATTTATTGTGTTCGCGGATGTGTCAAGGTAAAGAGAGGGCAAGCGGAGAAGAGATATCCCCCTGTAGGGACCGTTTCATCGCGTCCGTTGGCCCAAACACGGACGCGATGAAGCGGTCCTTACAGATTGCAGAGGGCTATACGCATCTTTTCAATTTCTTCGTGTGTGTTATAGTGAACCAGTCCAACGCGCACCAGCCCTCCCTGTGCTTGCAGGCCGAGCCGCTCGACCACTGAGATGGCGTAGAAATCACCATCCCAGACGTAAATGTTGGCTTTATCCAGTGCCTCTGCTACGGCGAGTGGCGTATGGCCTTGCAATGTGAAGGAGAATGTGGGAACACGCTCGTACATGCGTTTAGGGTCTGTGATGCCATAGAGGTGCAGACCAGGGATGCTATTAAACGCCTGTAAAAGTTTCTGATTGAGTTCGAGTTCGCTAGCTGTAATAGCTGCCATTGCCTGCTTGAGTGCCAGTGTACGCCCGTGATAGTGTTCCTGATAGTGGCCCTTGAACTCCGCGCCAAAGGTTGTGCCGAGCCAGGTTAGATATTCCATTGTTCCTAGAGTGGCTATGATCGACTCAAAGCTCAGGGTTCCCGTCTCGAACTTATCGGGTGGCTCCGCGCCGGAGGGCCGCACTTTGTAGGCTTTGAGGGTGTCGAGATGAGCATATTTGCCATACAAAATGCCGATGTGTGGGCCAAAGAATTTGTAGGCTGAGCAGACCAGGAAATCGCAATCGAGTGCCTGTACATCAATTGGCCTGTGTGGTGCGTATTGCACAGCATCAACGAAGCACAGCGCACCAACGCTATGGGCTAATTCAACCGCACGGCGCACGTCGTTGATGGTGCCGACCGCATTAGAGGCATAGCCGACGGCGACCAATTTGGTGCGCGACGAGATCAACTGCTCCATCTGCTCCATTGCGAGCGTGCAATCCTTAGGGTGAATGTCAACCCAGCGTATGATGCAACCGCGATCTTCCGCGATCAACAGCCAGGGAGCAACGTTAGCATCATGATCCAGGCGGGTCACAATAATCTCATCACCTGCATTGAGCGTGCGAGCAATGCTACGGCTGATATGCAGTGTCAGGCTCGTCATATTCTGACCAAAAACGATCTCTTCTGGTCGAACGGCGTTCAGGAAGTCAGCGACCGCCTGTCGGGCTTCCGCGACCAGCGCATCAGAGTCACGGCTGGTGCGGAATGCGCCACCATGATTTGCGTTATAATGGAGAAAATATTGCTGCATGCGCTCCATTGTTTCACGAGCTACCTGCGTGCCGCCGGGATTGTCAAAATAAATAGCTCCTGTCTCCAACGAGGGAAAATGAGAGCGAATCGCAGCCACGTCGAATGTCATTATAAACTCCTTTTGTGGGGAAATGCACCCTGGAAGTGGGCTTTTTGCAACGTATTTATAATATCACACGTGTATCGTGTAGAGCTAGCGAACACAAGAGTAAGATAAGGAGAAGACCGAATGCATACACGTCAATTTGGCAAAACCGATATGCAGATTACGCCCATTGGGTTGGGGGCATGGGCGATGGGTGGCGGCGACTGGGCGTTTTCCTGGGGGGCGCAGGATGATACAAAATCAATTGCCACGATTAAGCACGCGCTATCGCTTGGCATTAACTGGATAGATACGGCTGCTGTCTATGGTCTGGGACACTCAGAAGAGATTGTTGGCAAGGCCATCAAAGGGCGTGAGCGACCATATATCTTTACAAAGTGTTCGAGGGTCTGGGACGAGCAAGGCAAGATTGGTCATAGCCTCAAGGCTAACTCTATTCGTCGTGAGTTGGAGGCTAGTTTGAAGCGTCTGGGTGTCGATTACATTGATCTGTATCAAATTCACTGGCCCGACCCTGATGAAGATATTGAGGAAGGCTGGAGTGCGCTGGTGCGCCTGAAAGAAGAGGGCAAGGCGCGGCATATTGGTGTCTCCAACTTTAGTGTTGAGCAGATGCAGCGTATTGAGCGTATCGCTCCGGTCGAAACCTTGCAACCTCCCTACTCACTCATTCATCGTGACGCGGAAAAGGATCTGTTGCCCTATTGCCAGGAGCATAACATCGGCGTGATCGTCTATTCGCCGATGGTGTCCGGCCTGCTGTCGGGTACCATGACTGCCGACCGTATCAAGAAGATGCCAGAGGATGACTGGCGTAAACGGAACACAGAGTTTCAGGAGCCGCGCCTATCGCGTAACCTGGCTCTGCAAGAACTCTTGAACGATATCGCCTATCCACATAATGTCTCAGCTGGTGTAGCTGCTGTAGCCTGGACGCTGCAAAATTCTGCTGTCACGGGCGCGATTGTTGGCTCGCGCGACCCACTACAGATCGAAGAACTCGTTCCCGCCGCCGAGTTCCGTTTTACCGAGAGCGAGATGAAGCAACTCAACAAATTCTTGCAAGAAAACCCATAGAATTGCAGCATGTTCTGTCACATTCTCTCTGCTTTGCTCGTGGAAGAATAGGAAGAGTGGCAAGAAAAATGTCGGCTGATCGAATGGTAGGGGTGTGATTCATCACACCCTTACAATGTAGAAATATGTAAGAGGAACAAGGAGGGAGCCAATGGCTATTAAGCGTAGAGTAGTAGTTGGGGTGTTTGATGAGCCTGCAATGGCGGACAATGCTGTCAATGCTCTCCAGAACGCTGGTTTTGTTTTGCAGCAAATCGTCGTCGCCAGTCATTACTCAGAGACTGAAGAGCGGCGTGCTGGCGGTTCACCAACGGCTGCGCATCATAAGTCGTTTGGAATGAGTTTTGTTGATGGGTTAAAGCAACTGTTTACTGGCAAAGATGTCAGTGAAACGGATGTTGCTCCAAGCGATATTGAGGGCGATCTGACCGGCATGGGTCTCGCGGACCTCCACCAACGACTTATCCGTACCCCCCTTGACCCCGTAGTCACCTTCAAAGATGACCCGCTGAGGATTCTGCGGGCGATTCGATTCGCAGCGCGTTACCATTATGATTTGTCTCCTGAGTTAGTGCACGCTGCAAGAGTGCCTGAAATCAAGCAGGCCCTGCGGGAGAAGGTGAGTCGCGAGAGGGTTCTCAAGGAGCTTGATGGGATGCTCTCCTTCTCCCCCTTGAAGACATGCCGCCCATTCCTCGCTCTCTCCCTCATGGCAAAGCTTGACGTCTTCGACTGCGTATTTGCCTTACCCTTGGGAACTGAGTATCAGATAAATCCGCTTATTCCTCAGACGTTACTCGAATCTCATATTG